>JAPUFZ010000212.1 GCA_027293245.1 Gammaproteobacteria bacterium | reverse complement strand
ACGAAAAAGCGCTGTTGGCAATACTGAATCAGAATCAGCCTTAGCCTATTTGTAAAATCACGTTAATAGTATTTTCACTATTCAGCTAAAATTCGGATTCGGCATCTACCGGCAGCAATTTTGCCTTTTTGCTGTTGATTTACCCGCAATTGCCGTAAACTTCGCGGGTTTTTTACCAGGACCCTAGCCATCAACCCCCTCACATGGCTGTCCGCCAGAGGAAATACTCATCGATGCGGATGAAGAATATACGAAATTTCTCGATAATCGCCCATATCGATCATGGCAAGTCCACGCTTGCCGATCGCTTTATTCAGCTCTGTGGCGGTCTCAGCGAACGCGAAATGGAAAGCCAGGTGCTGGACTCGATGGATCTGGAAAGAGAGCGTGGCATTACCATTAAAGCCCAGAGTGTATCGCTCGAATATAAGGCCAGGAACGGGCAGACCTACACGCTAAACTTTATTGATACGCCTGGCCATGTCGATTTTTCCTATGAGGTGTCGCGTTCTCTGGCGGCCTGTGAAGGCGCATTGCTAATTGTCGATGCTTCGCAGGGAGTCGAGGCACAGAGTGTTGCCAATTGTAACACCGCGATCGATCTGGACCTGGAAGTAATACCAGTATTGAATAAGATAGATTTACCCGCTGCTGAGCCGGACCGGGTGAAGCAGGAAATTGAGGAAATCATTGGACTGGACACTTCCGAGACAATCGAAGTTAGCGCCAAGACCGGCCATGGTGTCGAGGATTTACTCGAACAGATTATCGAACTGATCCCGCCACCCGAGGGTTCGGCATCGAACAGGACCCAGGCCCTGGTCATCGATTCGTGGTTTGACAACTATGTCGGTGTTATTACCCTGGTGAGAGTGATGCAGGGTGGCATTCGTCCACGACAAAAAATTCGGATGATGTCGAGCGGGCGTGAGTACACGGTTGAAAAAGTGGGCATATTTACGCCCAAACGCAAAGATACCGAGCAGCTACAGGCGGGTGATGTCGGTTTTATCATATCTGGCATCAAGGATATCGAGTCGGCCAAGGTCGGCGATACCATCACTTTAAGCCAGGACCCGGCAGATGCGACACTTGCCGGTTTTAAGGAAATCCAGCCCCGGGTTTTTGCAGGCCTGTTTCCGATCAGTTCGGATGACTATGAAAATTGCCGGGAAGCATTGAAAAAACTCAAGTTAAATGATGCCGCATTGCAATTCGAGCCCGAAACTTCACAGGCGCTCGGTTTCGGTTTTCGTTGTGGATTTTTGGGTTTGCTACACATGGAAATTGTGCAGGAGAGGCTCGAGCGGGAATACGACCTGAATCTGATTACCACGGCACCGACTGTTATTTTTCAAATTGAAACCATGGCGGGTAAAGTGTTGGAGATTCATAATCCGGCCGACCTGCCGGCAGTAAACAAGATCAATGAAATCAGGGAACCGATCATTCAGGCCAATATTTTATTGCCGGAAGAATATATCGGTGCGGTCATTGCCCTGTGTATTGAAAAACGAGGGGTGCAGAAGGATATCCAGTATATGGGAAATCAGGTATCGCTGGTTTTCGAATTACCGCTGAGTGAAGTGGTGCTCGATTTCTTCGATCGTTTAAAATCGGTTAGTCGAGGTTATGCATCGTTTGACTACGAATTCCTTCGCTTTGAGAGTTCGAATCTGGTCAAGCTGGATGTATTGATCAATGGTGAGAAGGTAGACGCTCTTTCCCTGATCATACATCGGAGTAATGCAGACTATCGCGGGCGCGAGCTGGCCTCGAAAATGAAGGAATTGATTCCCAGGCAAATGTTCGATGTTGCCATACAGGCGGCGATCGGCTCCAATATTGTCGCGCGAACAAACGTCAAGGCATTGCGGAAAAATGTGACGGCAAAATGCTATGGCGGGGACGTGTCTCGAAAACGAAAGTTGCTGGAAAAACAAAAAGCGGGCAAAAAACGGATGAAGCGGGTGGGCAGTGTAGAAATTCCGCAAGATGCATTCCTGGCAGTGTTAAAGGTCGATAGTTAGCCTGCATAATGCATGAAGATAGTGCCCGCACTGATGGATGTATTTATAAATTAAAACAATCTGGTAAACAGGCTCTCTGCATAAAAATCATATACACTGCGATTTTTCCGTGGAACCCTGCGTTGGAATAGAGTTGAGGTAGTTAGTTAATGGTCCATTTTGATTTTGAGTTCCTACTGGTCGTAGCGACAGCACTGACCGGTCTTTTCTGGTTGGTCGACGCTTTATTTTTCGCCAAATCCCGCCAGCAGTTAGCGACTAGCAAATCCTTGCCCGACCCGATCTGGGTGGAGTATTCAAAATCATTTTTTCCAGTGCTGCTCGCGGTAATGATATTACGCTCTTTTTTGTTTGAACCCTTTCGTATTCCTTCGGGTTCGATGATGCCCAGCTTACTGGTGGGTGATTTTATACTGGTCAACAAATTTTCATATGGCCTGCGATTGCCAATCACCCACACCCGAATTACCGAAGGTGATAAA
This sequence comes from Gammaproteobacteria bacterium, assembly GCA_027293245.1. GTDB lineage: Bacteria > Pseudomonadota > Gammaproteobacteria. The sequence goes on along the minus strand of JAPUFZ010000212.1, from coordinate 4,471 downwards.
CCCAAAAGGGGCGATGTCGCAGTTTTTCGATATCCTAAAAATGAATCGCTCGACTATATAAAGCGAGTGGTCGGCATACCTGGTGATCGTATTAGTTACAAGAATCGGCGCTTAACGGTAAATGGCCAACCCGTGAATGTATTATTTGACCATAAGTACTGGGGTCTTGGCGATCGTGAGCAGATGCTATCTGGTGACGGTTGTGATAAGGCAAATGCCAGTTGCGCAGTGTTTATTGAGGAATTTGGTCAGGTTGGTCATACGATAATGAACAATCCGGATGTACCCTATTCCTTCGATGGTGAGTATTTGGTACCCGAAGGCCATTATTTCGTCATGGGTGACAATCGGGACCACAGTAACGATAGCCGATTCTGGGGTTATGTTCCTGAGAAAAATCTGGTAGGAAAGGCTATTATAATATGGATGCACTGGGATTGGCGACCCGGAGGCAGTGGCCTGAATGTAAATAGAATAGGTACAGGAATTTCAGATTGAGGTAATCAAAATGAATAAAACAATGAATATGACAGGCATCCGAAACCGGCAAAATGGAATGACCTTTATAGGCATAGTTATGTTGCTGGTTGTCATCGCTCTTATCGCCCTGACTGCTGTGAAGATAATTCCGATTTATATCGAAAACTATGCAGTAAAGTCGGTTTTAACCTCGGTTGAGAATGATCATAGAGTTGATCCTAAATCCAAGGCCGCAATTTGGGAATCAATTAAAAAGCGCTTGTACATCAACGAGGTAAGAATTATTAAAAAAGAACATGTCACCATGTCTCGTAAAAATGGTAAAACCACGGTTACCATCGAATACGAATCCAGGCGTCCCTATCTCGGCCCGTTGTTTATCGGCGGCCATTTTGTCGAGACCATAGTGATAAACCGGTGAAACTGGATAAGATCCAGAAACTATTAAACTATAAATTCAGGCAGGTAGAATTACTCGAACAGGCACTTACCCACCGTAGCTACTCACACAATTGCAATAACGAAAGACTCGAGTTTCTTGGTGATAGCGTACTCGGTCTGGTTATCTCCGAAAACATTTATGCGCGCGAACCCGAAGCGACGGAAGGGCAACTCAGTCGAATGCGAGCTTCACTGGTCAAGCAGGAAGCCCTGACCCGGGTCGCACGCGATATGAATCTCGGTGATTATATCAATCTGGGTAGCGGTGAACTGAAAAGCGGTGGTTTCCGCCGATCGTCGATATTGTGCGATACCCTCGAGGCAATCATAGGCGCTGTTTATCTAGACGGCGGATTCGATGCGGCACGCGAATCTATTACCGCCCTGTACCACGATTATTTGCGCACACTTCCAGATATCCATTCCCTCAAAGATGCAAAAACCTGTTTACAGGAATACCTGCAGTCGAAACAAATCGAATTACCGGATTACCTGGTGGTGAAAACCGTTGGAAAATCACACGATCAGGTTTTTACGGTTACCTGCAGTGTTGAATCTATCGGTTTAAAAAGCACAGGCAAGGGTTTGAGTCGAAAAAAGGCTGAACAGGAAGCCGCGCACAAGGCACTGGGACAATTGAAGCAATGAGCGAAGGCTTCAAAACCGGATACGTGGCCTTAATTGGCAAGCCTAATACCGGCAAGTCAACCTTGATGAATGCCCTGATTGGAGAAAAAATCAGTATTACCGCGGATCGGCCACAGACCACCCGCCACCAGATTCTGGGAATAAAAACCACCGAAGACTATCAGTGTATTTTTGTCGATACGCCGGGAATACACGATAATAATCGAAAGGCGATTCATCGGTATATGAATCGCGCGGCTACCAGCATGTTGGCTGATGTGGATCTGATTTGTGTATTGCTCGAAGTCAAAAAATTTAATGCGGATGATATAAAAATTTTGCGGCGGACTGAAGAGTTTGAGAATGTCACGATTGTCCTGAATAAAATTGATCAGGTCAGCAAACAAGCCTGCCTCCCACTGATGCAAAAAATTGCCGATTGCGCCCCGGGTCGTGAAATCGTACCTGTTTCCGCCCTGAAAAATCAAAACCTGGACCGACTCGAGGCGCTGATTATTGCCCGGTTACCGATTGCGGTTCCAGTGTTTCCGAATGATCAGCTGACTGATAAGTCGATGCGTTTTATCGCGGCGGAGATTATCCGGGAAAAGCTTTTCAGGTCCCTGACCCAGGAATTGCCCTATTCGCTTACGGTCAGCATAGATCACTACAACGAAGAGTCTGATATGACCCGAATTTCGGCCACCATCTGGGTTGAGCGAAAATCACATAAGGGAATCGTGATCGGTAAAAATGGTAGTTTATTGAAAAAAATAGGTACCCTGGCGCGGGAGGATATTCAACGTCTAATCGGCAACAAGGTATATCTACAGCTTTGGGTCAAGCTGCGCGAGGGCTGGGCTGACGACGAAAAGTCGCTGGCCGCTTTTGGCTATTCCGATGCAGACCAGAGTCATTGACCAACCCGCTTTTGTACTACATCGTCGAGACTGGCAAAATTCCAGCCTGATACTTGATTTACTGACCCTGGACTTTGGCCGCATCAGCGTGCTGGCAAAAGCTGGTAAACGCAGTAAGTCACAGGCTCTGTTCCAGCCATTTTACCCGTTGGTTATTAGCTGGAGCGGGCGCAGCGAACTAAAAACTCTCACTGCAATCGACGGTTCTGCAATGCCTGTCGATGAAAAACAATACCTTCCAATGTTGTATGTGAATGAACTGATAATTGCGTTTTTACCGGTGCAGGAAGCCAGCCCCGAGTTGTTTCGACTCTATAGTGACTTGCTCGATAACGCCGGCCATGATTTATCGGAAATGCACCTGCGGGCGTTTGAACGTTCACTCATGAAAATGCTAGGATATCTACCAGACACCCGTGTCGAGGCAGAAACCGAACAGGCGATTCAGGCAGGCGGCTACTATCATTTCATCGCTTCCAGCGGATTTGTAAGCTGTCACAAAGCTGACAGGAATGCGATAAGTGGTGAGTTGATCATTGCCTGGAACCAGGGACAATACGAGAGCAGGCAGGTGTTGCAAATGGCGAAAACAGTGATGCGTTGTATTATTGACTTTAACTTACACGGAAAAACGCTAAAATCTCGCGATATCTACCGACAGATTAAGAGCCGAACATGAATAATCCAGTTACCCTGGGAGTCAATATTGACCACGTTGCTACACTGCGCCAGGCGCGAGGTACACGTTATCCGGATCCAGTTTTCGCCGCCCAGATCGCTGAGCAGTCGGGAGCGGACTCGATCACGTTTCATCTGCGCGAAGATCTTCGTCATATCCAGAAACGGGATGCACTATTATTGAAGCAGGTAGTACAGACCAAGCTCAATCTGGAAATGGCGGTGATCCCTGAAATGCTTGAATTTGCCTGCGAATTCAAGGCAGAGGATGTTTGCCTGGTTCCCGAAAAACGCGAAGAGTTAACCACCGAGGGAGGTCTCGACGTGGCCGGCCAATTCCCCCAGTTGCGTGAGGCTTGCGAACTACTGGCCGCTGCTGGAACCCGGGTATCGCCATTTATTGACGCCAGTTTTGAGCAGATCGATGCGGTTATCGAATGTGGTGCACCCTGTGTCGAAATTCATACCGGACATTATGCCGATGCGCGTGGTGCCGAACAGCTGGCCCTGCTGGAAAAACTAATCGAGTCTATATCCTATGCCTATGAGAAGGGTTTGCAGGTCAATGCAGGTCATGGCCTGAATTACCACAATGTTCAGGCAATCGCAGCCATTCCCCAGCTAAGCGAGCTAAATATCGGCCACGCCATCATCGCCGATGCGGTATTTAATGGTCTCGCCAATTCAATCCGCGAAATGAAACGGCTCATTGTCGAAGCGCGAATATGATCCTGGAAACCTCAGTAGACCGCTAGAGAACTCAGCTAACATGTTGATAAATTTACTGCTCACTGCTTTTATCGCATTCACCAGTAGGGTGAAGACCGCTATCACGAGCAATGCACCTGTTAGCGCACCGGTGACGGTGTTACAACTCCTTGAAAGAGCTGGCTATTCCGCGTCGTTGTGCCTTGTCTCCAGTACGCTAACAGGCACCTTGATCGCGATTCAACTAAGGTTTTCAGGATGATAGTTGGTATCGGTGTCGATATAGCCGAAACAGAACGATTTGAAAAAATTTACGCGCGCTTCGGTGAACGCATTGCGCAGCGCATATTAACGCCGAATGAACTGCGGGAGTTCGACAGGAGAAACAATCCGGCAACTTACCTGGCGACTCGTTTTGCCGCCAAGGAGGCGGCTGCCAAAGCACTTGGCACCGGGTTTGGCAGCAGCGTGGGTTATAAGAGTATTGAAGTTGCCAATGATAGATATGGCAAGCCAATGCTGCATTTTACAAAAGCTGCATCGCAACTCGCGCATCAAAAACAGGTAGAAAACGTGTTTGTATCCTTATCCGACGAGAAACATTATGTGGTTGCGAT
>JAPUFZ010000211.1 GCA_027293245.1 Gammaproteobacteria bacterium | reverse complement strand
TGGGCCATGTTTATTTTCATTACCTGGTCTATCTACAACACCGGTGGTATCGATAGCCCGTTACTTAATCTATACCTACTGGTCATAATCGTCAGCGCCCTGACACTGGGAAAGATAATAACGGTACTGGAGGTTGCATTAATCACCGCGATCTATTTTTACCTGGGACAAGCCCGAACTGTCGATTCCATATTCTCGATGGCCGAATTTGGTGAAATGATGATTCTGTTCGCCCCTATCCTGCTGGTGGGTTATGTGACCACACTACTGGCTGCTGACGTCCAGTATGCCCGTCAGGAACTGGTCATGCTGTCTGATACTGACGAACTGACCGGCCTTAAAAACAGACGCGCATTTAAGAACGAATTAACCAACGAGGTTAAAAAGGCGATTCGTTACAAGAGAGCATTTTCCATTCTGATGCTGGACGCCGATAACCTCAAGAAAGTCAATGATCAATATGGACATGCCGTTGGCGATAAATTATTAATCACGCTGTCGCAAACCATACAGGATTCACTCCGCGGCACGGATATTCTGGCACGATATGGAGGAGACGAATTCGTGGTTTTGCTATCCGAGACAAATGATACCAGGGCCGTAGAAGTTGCCGAGAGAATCAGAACAGCGGTTGAGAATACCTCGTTCAGCGCCGATGGAGATCGAGTGTCATCCACCCTTAGCATCGGTGTTGCGTGCTATCCGGACGATTCTGAAGATTCGGAAGATATCATCAACAAGGCCGATCAGGCACTGTACGAAAGCAAGCACAGAGGTAAAAATACCGTTACTCACAAATCACTGGGAGTGAATTAGCCCGCCACCCACTTTCGGGCTTTCAAGTTAGTTGATAGCCTGTCATCATCCTGTGGTGCATCTTCGCGGCCTGCCCGGTACCGACCAGGCAGTATGCACAGGCCTTAAAGTAATAACTATCAAAGTGCAATAACGCTGCCTACCGGGCGAGACTATGACGATAAGCAAAATCAGTTCCAGTGCGAAGTTTTATGCAGAAATCATAGCCTTCAGCGATTTCTCGGAAGTGGCGAATCTCAAGCACTACGTGACCGCCCCGGGCGACTGGTATGTTGTTATTGCCGATATACTGGCTTCGACCCGGGCGATTGCCGAAGGCCGATACAAACAGGTGAATATGATTGGGGCGGCCTGCATCAATGCCGTGCTGAATATTAGCGCACAGGGAGAAATCCCTTATGTTTTTGGCGGCGACGGCGCTACACTGTTAACACCGCCACATCGAGTAGATGCCTGCATAAAAACCCTGCTCGGCGTTCGGCGACTGGCTGCAACTAAATTCGATCTATCTTTGCGCGTCGGTGTGGTACCCGTTTCGCGTATTAACGAATGTGATAGCAGGGTACTGGTTGGCAAGTACCAGGTCAGCCCGGCTAATGTACTGGCCACATTCTCGGGTGGCGGGATTGAACTGGCCGAGCGCTGGATTAAATCCGATCGCTACCTGGTCGATGATGATGTCGCTATCGAGTCCCCGGACCTGAGTGGGCTGTCCTGCCGCTGGGAACCACTGGCATCGGAACACGGCGTTATGTTGAGCACGCTGATGCAGGCTAGCAGCGACAATGAAAGCGATAATGCCGAAATTTATCGTCAGCTGATCGAAGCCATCGGCGAGATTACCGCCAGTAGCCCAAACGCGGGCAAACCTGTTTGTGATGCCAATATGAAATTCCGCTGGCCGCCAAGTGGGATGCAAGCTGAGATCGACGCCACGCTTGGCAATCGAAACCGTTTTATCTGGGCACTGAGGCTGTATCTAAATAGCCTGATTCAATGGCTTCTCGACCGATTTGATTTGACCGCAGGCGGTTACCGCGGCAAGCAGTATCGCGTTGAACTACGCGACAATACCGACTATCGACGGTTCGACGATACCCTGCGCATATTGCTCGACTGCAGCACGGAGCAGGCTGATGAAATCGACGCCATGCTGGCCGAGCGCGCAGAACGCGGTGAGATAGTGTACGGACTGCACCGTGCCGATTCGGCTCTGATGACCTGCCTGGTATTCAGTCTCGAGAAAGCCGAACACATCCACTTTGTCGACGGCAGCGACGGCGGATTCACCAGTGCGGCCAAAAACCTCAAGGCAAAGCGGAGTGCGGCAGGTAAATAACTACCCCTGCAAAAGTAAAAACGAATTTATCGTGGTGGTAACGGCGGCATTGTCTATACCGGTAAAACCGGCGACGCTGATAATATTCTCCTTCTCGGTTCAGAGGGTGCCAAAAAAAATTATATTGAGTAAACTGGTCACATTTATATTCTTTCTGAGCATCGTTTTGTCTGCTTGCGGCACTGGGCCAACCTTTCCTGGATCTAGCGATCAAGCAGTGACCGTGACACAAGCTGACCTGCAGCATCATCGTTGGGTACTGGAAAGCATCAATGGCACTAAAATTGATGCCGCAAAGCTGGACAACCAAATTCCCGAACTGGAGATTGGCGAACAAATGATGGCTTCAGGACACTCGGGCTGCAATCGATTCCATGGCAAGGCAGCTTTACGTGAAGATCGTTTCATCATCGACCGCGTGGCATCCACCCGAATGTTCTGCCGGCCCGGGCAAAATGATATCGAGTTGCTGCTTTTACAGGTGTTTGGCCAGGAGTCCAGGATCTCTATCGATGCCGATAAAAACCTGATATTGAAAACCGACGATACCCTGCTGATATTTCGCCTGCAAGACCGGGTCGAATGATGTTAAATGGGTGGCACTGGCGTAACATACCAGCATATGTCTATAGAGACCTCGCAACAATATAAAATGAGGCCGGCACGCAGCGACGATGCAGCTGATATAGCCAGGCTCGTTGCCATCTCGTCCGATGGTATTGCAATGATTGAGTGGCAACAACAGGCTCATAAGGAACAGCGTGATGCGCTCGATGTCGCCGAGTCTATCTATCAAATTCCTCAGGGAAACTACTCCTACACTAGTGCCACGATGATAGAATCGAATAGCGAATTAGCCGGCATGTTACTGGCGTTTGCAATACCTCCGGCGGCACCGCGAAATCCCAAAAATCGTCCAGGCAGCGACGATGTAAATGTATTTGCACCCTATATTTACCTGGAAGAGCCGAATAGCTGGAATATCTGTGGTGTCGCAATCTATGCACAATTTCGCGGCCAGGGACTGGGTACACGGTTAATGGCACTGGCCAACGAGCAGGCGAAAGAGAGGGGTTTTAGCAGGCTGTCATTGGTAGTTTTTGAACAAAATGCAGCTTCCGTGCGTCTGTACCAAAGGCTAGGGTACGAGGTAGTAGACCGTGCGCCAATAGTTCCACACCCGATGATTCGCTATGTTGGTGATGCACTTTTGATGACCAGACCAGTGATCTGAACAAGCTGGCCTGTAGGAACTAATCCCAAAACTCCCTATGTCCGGCAGACTGCTAGGA
>JAPUFZ010000210.1 GCA_027293245.1 Gammaproteobacteria bacterium | reverse complement strand
CCGCCCCAATAGGTGCGACCCCAGGTCGGGGTATAGTCCAAACCCTCATCGCCTGCAACCGGTAAACCCTGTGGCATGCGCTTGAGAAAGCCATGCCAGACGAAATCTTCACTCAGGTAGCCCTGTTGGGCGCGCGCTATTGATTCAACATAAGTCGCCAGACCCTCGAGTAGCCAGCGATTGGAGCTGGGTACATCGGCCATTGCCAAATGTACCATTTCGTGGACCAATATCCAGTCTTTGCGCAGCATATCTGCATTGATATCTTCACCGACAACAATTCTCAGATGGGGTGACTCGCCACCAAAAGCCTGGCCAAAACGAACCGCAAATCCACCCGCTACATTCAATTTAATATTCAGATGGTCAACAGGAAATCGGCCGTAGTACTGGTCGACTACCTGTGCCGAATACTTTATCCACTCGAGTAAAATATCCTGTTTTGACAGCAGAACCTTATCGCGGATGTTAATCTCAAGCCGACTATCACCGATTATCAGTCGGAAATTGGTTCGATCGATTGGTTCGATGGAAACATCCCTGACAGTGGCCAGAACATTCATCGATCCAAGCGCGAAAAATATCCATGCAAACAAAAAACGACGCGGCAGTGAGCATGGGTTAAATTGCATAAACAGATACCGGGCTACAGGGTTTGTGTCCGTTGATGAACAAAGGCATTATTTTTATAATTGCTGATACCAGCCTGTATTGTGACTGCTAGCAGCCGGCTAAGTTCAAGCTGTTATCGTCGAAGCAGGGTTATTTATGACTCGAGATCTGCTTCAGTGTCGTAGCGTGGGGCATCGACTACCGAGTCATACCAGTCTGCGCGGTCGGGCCAGTAAATATTGTCCTGCGGCCTGATCCCTGGATCGCTCTCCAGACCCCCCGCTGGAATGATCAGCCTGCCACTGGAGGCGCTAATATAAGGTACCAGTGATCCACAATGTGTGCAGAAACATTTCGAGATAACACCGGGTTGGTCGGGATCATAGCGCTTCGTCAGTTCTTCTCCTGACAGCCACCGGAGACGCTCTTTAGTGCTGAATATGTTAGAGGCGTGAGCCGTTCCGGTCGAACGCCGACACTGGCTGCAATGGCAGATGTGAAATGCATCAAATGGACCGCGCACGATGTACCGCACCTGACCACAAAGGCACGAACCTCTGATTTCTTCATTCATGATTTTTCCTCATTTCTGGCTCTTGATTAAGCGTCTGGCCACTTCCTCGAATCGATTTTCGCTGACGTTGGCAAAAGCCAGACGTATAAACTGATTTTGTTGCTCGCCAAAATAACTCCCGGGCAGGCCGATTAAACCAAATTCCTGTATCAGGCGCTTGACCACGGAACGCGATGGTTCATCAAATGGATGTTCGATATAGGCAAAATAAGCGCCTGCAGACAGCAGCCGATATTTCAGATCGGGATTTTTAAACATAGTCCTGATAGCGGCAGCCCGAAACTGCAATTCACGCGCCTTTTCCAGTTTCCAGTCATGCAGGTTCTGGAGCCCGTATAGGGCGGCTAGCTGCCCACTGTGCGGTGCGCAGATTGCAGTACAGTCCTGTATCTTGCGTAACTGTTCCAGTAACCCGGCGCCGGCGGCGACCGCTCCTGTACGGTGCCCGGTAAGGGCGAAAACTTTGGAAAAGCTGTATAAATGGACGAAATATTTTCGCCAGTCGTGGTGTTTAAAAAGTTGATGGATAGTATCTTGATGGTCGATAAAATCACGATAGGTTTCATCGACGATGAGAGCGATATCGTGTGATCTGGCGAGAGCATAAAATTGTTCGATACATTCAGGGCTATAGGTAGAGCCGGTAGGGTTATTGGGTGTTACCAGTACGATTGCTCTGGTCCGTGGTGAAATCAGGGCGGCTGCCTGCTCCGGGTCCGGCATCGTCGTTTGCGGATTGAATGACAGGAATTTAGGGTTGATACCACGGATAGACAACCACATTAAATGGTTGAAGTAGCTGGGCAGGGGGATTATTACCTCGTCACCCCGGTCGCAGAGGCTATCGATTACCGAGCAAAATGCCTGGTTGCAGCCAGCGGTAATGATAATGTCGTCCGCGCTTACCTGACCCTGGTAACGCGATTCGATATTTTTCGCCAGTTCCTGTCGTAGCGGCAAAATACCACGAATATCGGTGTAACCAGCTGCTTCACCCTTGATGATGGCTTCACCGAGATAATCGCGTAGCGACTGCGGAGGTAAATGGGCTGGTACAGCCTGGCACATATCGATCAATTGATGCGAGCCCGGATTGGTGACCCAGGACCAGGCCTCAGCGATGGGTGCCGGTGCACAATCGAATACATTCGGATTAAAGATCATCTTATCGGGTCGGGAGTTCGCATTGAGGTGAATTATACAGACATACGATGAAAACCGATGGTCATTGTGGAATAATGCCCCTCCTCATTTTTTGGAAACCGCAGATGAAATATTTACATACGATGGTACGAGTCAATAACCTGGAGCAGTCGCTATCTTTTTATTGCGATCTTTTGGGCCTGGTGGAGACTGATCGCTACGAAAGTGAAGCCGGGGAATTCACCCTGGTTTATCTGGCGGCGCCGGAAGATATAACTCAGGTGAGTACCGAACGTTCACCGCTACTGGAATTAACCTATAACTGGGACGGTGAAGTTTATAGTGGCGGACGGAATTTTGGTCATCTGGCCTATGAAGTAGATGATATTTACGCTTTGTGTCAAAAAGTACTCGATCATAATATTATCCTGAACGTTCCCCCGGGCGATGGGCATATGGCATTTTTTCGCTCGCCTGATAACGTTTCGATTGAACTACTGCAAAAAGGAGACCCACTGCCGCCCAGCGAACCCTGGATCTCGATGCAGGTAAGTGGAGAGTGGTAAGCGATAACAGTCAACAAACTAAACAAACGAACCAGACACCAGTAATAGAGAAACTACCTGGTATCTGGTCCAAAGTTACAACAGAGGAGCATGTAACACTAATCCCAATCTAGCCCGTCGCACCAACAGTAGGGATGACGGTTAACCACAGTTGATTTCAGTTATGCGCTACGTTGTAACAAACTAAACAAACGAACCAGATACCAGTAAGTGTTCGACTAGCTGGTACCTGGTCCAAAGTTACAACCGAAGAGCACGTGTAACACTAATCCCAGTTAAGCGCACCACCGGTCTGGTACTCGGTGACACGAGTTTCAAAAAAGTTCTTTTCCTTTTTCAGGTTGGCCTGCTCATCGAGCCACGGCAGGGCGTTTTCTGCGCCTGGAAATGGAATCGCATGATCTAGTTTATTGGCGCGGCGATTGGCGATAAAACGGAACTGCGCAATATGATCTTCTGCACTATATCCAAGAATGGGTTCGGGCAGCAGAAAGTGCGCATATTGATTTTCAGCGTCTTCCGCCTCTTCCCACATGTGCTGGATAAGCTTCGGGTCGAGCTTTACCTTTTCTTCCAGGATAATTTGTTTGACTACCCGAATACCAAACGACGCATGTAAAACCTCGTCGCGCATGATGTACTGTAGTTGCTCACCGGTTCCCTTCATCAGGCCTCGGCGTTGCAATGCAAAAATAGGACTGAATCCGTTATAGAACCAGGTGCCTTCGAATACCCCGGCAAAAAAGGTGTAAGCAAGAACGAAATTCTCCAGTTCATCACGATCATGCAAATCGATATTAGAGCGTAATACCGAGTCGAGTCTCTGGTTGCACATCTGAATCTTGTGATGAATTTCGGGAACGACGCGGTAGCGGTTGTATATTTCTCCCTGATCGAGGCCTAGCGATTCGATGCAGTGCTGATAGGTCCAGGTATGCATCGCCTCTTCATAAACCTGGCGCGCCTGATAAATTTGTAACTCCGGGGCAGTCATTTTTTCCATCACTGCAATACCGATGTTACGCATTGCCAAAATATCAGAGGTAGTTAAATAGGACAGTACGTTTTCGTAAACATGACGTTCTTCCAGGGTTAATTTATGCGCATAATCATGTACATCCTGGGTCATGTTGATGTCCAGGGGGGTCCAGTGATTTTTGTTGGCATTTAAAAAATACTCCCAGGCCCAGGGGTATTTAAAAGGTGCCAGCTGGTTAATATCAGCCAGACCATTAACCA
>JAPUFZ010000021.1 GCA_027293245.1 Gammaproteobacteria bacterium | reverse complement strand
TCGACCAGTGCAAAGCCAATAAGACAGTAACAAAACAGACTCAGCAAGATGTTGGGTAAGTTGACGACCAGGCGATCCGGGCCAGATAACAGCAAGCACATCAGCGCATAATGCTTGACGGATACTAGCCACTGTTTGAAGACATATATCATAGATTCAGGCGGGAAAAATTGTGGTTCGCATCATCACCTACTTGGCAAAAGAACACAACAGGCCATGGGCCAAAATCATCAAGTGGTTTGGAAAATACGACACAGGCTGTTCCCAATCTATTCTGAAAAGGAATGTGTAGTTCGTTATAATCACGCGAATTTTTGTGCAATCTATTTCAGATGAGTGACCAGGCCGCTGACGATGTCAGCACATTTCAGGATATTATTCGGACCCTGCAAAACTACTGGTCCGAGCAGGGCTGCGTGATAATGCAGCCGCTGGATATGGAAGTTGGCGCCGGCACCTTTCATCCGGCCACTTTTTTACGAGCGATTGGTCCTGAACCCTGGCGTACGGCTTATGTGCAGCCTAGCAGGCGTCCGAGCGATGGGCGTTATGGTGATAATCCGAATCGCTTACAGCACTATTTTCAGTTTCAGGTATTGATCAAACCCTCACCCGACGATTTTCAGAATCTCTACCTGGGATCGTTGGAGCAACTGGGTTTCGATACCCTGGTACACGATGTCCGATTCGTTGAAGATAACTGGGAAGCCCCAACTCTTGGCGCCTGGGGTTTGGGCTGGGAGGTCTGGTTGAATGGTATGGAAGTGAGTCAGTTCACCTATTTTCAACAGGTGGGTGGTGTCGAATGCAGCCCGGTCTCAGGTGAAATCACCTATGGTATCGAGCGCCTTGCAATGAATATTCAGGGTGTTGACAGTATTTACGATCTGATCTGGACCCGGGGACCGCAGGGTATTGTGACCTATGGTGATATCTATCACCAGAACGAGGTTGAGCAATCAAGCTACAATTTTGAGCTGGCCGATAGCGCGGAATTGTTCCACTGGTTTGATGTTTGCGAGCAGCAGGGCCAGATTTTGATAGATAAAAAATTGCCCTTGCCCGCCTACGAACAGGTAATCAAAGCGTCGCACACATTTAACCTGCTCGACGCGCGTCATGCTATTTCGGTAACCGAGCGCCAGCGATTTATTTTGCGGGTTCGGACCCTGTCACGGGGCGTCGCCCGGGCTTATCTTGAATCACGCGAAGCGCTTGGATTTCCGTTACTGGCGCCTGAAGCGAGAAGTTAGGATATGAGTACCGCAGATTGCCTGATTGAGCTGGGTACCGAGGAGTTACCACCCAGGTCGCTGAAAACCCTGTCACAAAGCTTTGCCGAATTAACCCGCCGGGCGCTCGAAGATTGTGGATTAACACCCTCATCGGTACAGGTATTTGCGACTCCGCGCCGACTTGCGATGTTATTGCGAGACGTACCCACCCGACAATCCGATCGTCTGGTCGTAAAACGTGGCCCCGCGCTAGCGGTCGCGTTCGATGCGGAAGGTAAACCCTCGAAAGCCGCCCTCGGATTCGCAAAATCCTGTGGGGTAAGTTTCGATGCGTTGACACAAAAGGCGACCGACAAGGGTAGCTGGCTGTATTTTGAAAAATCTGAAGCGGGACTCGGGCTTCGACAAATATTGCCAGGAGTGGTCTCAACAGCCCTGACCAGGTTACCGATTCCCAAACGAATGCGCTGGGGAACGCGAAGCGATGAGTTCGTGCGCCCGGTCAAGTGGCTGCTAATGATGATTGGATCCGAGCCAGTCGATGCTGAAATACTCGGTGTTCGTGGGGGTGCTGTCAGCTATGGGCATAGATTCCATGCGCCCGGTGAAATTTCGATTACCCGGGCTACGGACTATGAATCTTTATTGCGCACTAAAGGATGGGTAGTCGCCGATTTCGACTTGCGAAAATCAATCATTCGGGACCTGGTAGAAGAAAATGCCGGCAAACTCGGTGGTATCGTACAGATCGAGGAGCCATTGCTCGACGAGGTAACCGCCCTGGTTGAATATCCGGTTGCGGTCTGCGGCGCGTTTGACGAGGAATTTCTCGATATACCGCAGGAAGCGTTGGTGATGACGATGCAGGACAATCAAAAATATTTTGCTGTATTCGATCAAACGGGGAAACTCATGCCCCATTTTATTGCGATCGCCAATATAGATAGCCGTCATCCCGAAGTAGTGGTTGCCGGTAATGAACGGGTGATACGGCCACGTTTTTCTGACGCAGGTTTCTTTTATCGACAGGATCAAAAGCAGCCATTGGCGAAACTGCTGCCACGCCTGGATGCGGTCGTGTTTCAGGAGCAACTCGGGAGTCTCGGCGATAAGACCCGGCGTATCACCGGGCTGGCGATTTATATTGCCAGCCGGTTAGGTGCAGATGAAGATCAGGTCAGGCGCGCTGCCGAATTGTGTAAATGCGATTTGATGACCGGGATGGTTGGAGAATTTCCTAAACTACAGGGCGTTATGGGTCGTTACTATGCCCGGCACGATCACGAGCCGGAGAAGGTCAGTAACGCTATAGAACAGCATTACTGGCCCAGATTTGCAGGTGATGAATTACCGCAAAGCGATGTGGCGCAATGCCTGGCCCTGGCCGATCGCCTGGATAGCCTGATCGGTATATTCGCGATTGGTGAGAAGCCCAGTGGCGTCAAGGACCCTTTCGCTTTACGACGCGCAGCCCTGGCTGTGGTGCGTATCCTGGTTGAAAAATCCTTGCCGTTGGATCTAGGTGATTTATGCGCCATGGCTCGACAGGGGCTGGCGCATAAAATTGATGCCAGTAGTGTCGAAACTGAAGTGATCGACTACATTTTTGGCCGGCTCAGGACCTATTACCAGGAGCAGGAAATAAATTTTGATATCGTTGATGCTGTGGTCGTTGACAAGCCATCTGTATTACGAGATTGCGATCGCAAAATACAGGCTTTGAACCAGTTCCAAAGCAACACGGCAGCGCTCGCACTCGCCGCAGCGAACAAGCGCATTGTCAATATACTAAAAAAGCAAAAGCTTGATCCGAGCGCCGAGGTAAACCCATCGCGATTTGAACTGGCGGCGGAAAAGCAGTTGTTTGAGCAGTTGAACACTTTACGCGCGCGGGTTGAACCAATGTTTGACGAGGGTCAGTATCTGCAGGGCCTGAATGAATTAGCCGGTCTGAGGCCCGCGGTTGATCAATTTTTCGATGAGGTAATGGTTATGGTGGACGATGAGTCGCTTAAAAATAATCGCCTGGCCCTGCTTCAGCAGTTGTTTCGCTGTTTTCGTCAGGTAGCGGACTTCTCCAGAATTCAATCGAAATAGACCCTGGGAAAGTTGGAGCCTGCTGATGCCGAAAATGATAATTCTGGATCGAGATGGAGTCATCAATGAAGATTCGGATGACTACATTAAGTCCGTGGACGAATGGATCCCGATACCCGGTAGTCTGGAAGCAATCAATCGCCTCAAAAAGGCAGGTTATCTGGTAACTGTTGCGACTAATCAGTCGGGTATTTCACGTGGTTTGTTCAATGAAGAAGTCCTGCGCCAAATACACGACAAAATGCATCGCCTGCTTGCCAGGCGCGGTGCCAGTGTAGACGGTATTTTTTATTGCCCACATGGGCCGCAGGACAATTGTGCCTGCCGAAAACCCAAACCTGGACTGTTGTTTCAAATTGCGAAACAGTTTGATATTAACCTGGCAGAGACAGTTTTCGTGGGTGATAGCATTAGCGACATCAAGGCAGCGGAAATGGCCAATGCAATACCAGTACTGGTGCGTACCGGCAGAGGTGAGCAGGTCATGCAAAATTCCCCGGAGGCAGTGAACCTGCCCGTGTATGATGATCTTGCTCATTTCGCACGTGAAACCCTGAGAAAGCGTGGATAATATGCGAGCTAGCCCTCTGCTTAAATTATGGTTGGGAATTCGCTCAACATTTTTCTGGTTGTTTTTCCTGCCGGCTACGTTGATAGCCGCGATCCTGGTTTCTGCAGTATTCTTTGCCCCGTTGAAAGTCCGCCTGGGATTCGTCAAGACATGGATTAGTTTCAGTCTCGTGCTGCTGCATTTTTTCTGTGGGCTCAAGTATCAAATTGAAGGTATGGAAAATATCCCCGACAAGGGGTTTATTTTAATGAGTAAACACAGTTCGACCTGGGAGACTATCGCCCTGCAAAGGTTTTTTGATCCAATGGTATGGGTCGTAAAACGTGAACTCACCCGCATTCCGGTTTTTGGCTGGGCGCTAATCTCAGTGAATGCGATTGCACTGGACCGTGGCACCGGCAGGAAGGCTATTAAGCAATTGATTAAGGAGAGTAAACAGCACATGGACCAGGGGCGTATCCTGATGCTGTTCCCGGAGGGGACGCGAGTTTTACCGATGCAATACAAACCTTTTAAACTCGGTGGGGCTATCGTGTCGCACAAGACCGGATATGCGGTACTGCCGATTGCGCATAACGCCGGCGAATTCTGGCCGCGCCATAGCTGGATAAAATGGCCCGGTACTATCCGACTGGTGATTGGCGAGCCAATTGAGCCCGAAGGTAAAAATCCGGACCAGATTATAAAAGAAGTGGGTGAGTGGATTACCACCACCTGTGAGCAAATCAGCGATCGCCGGCAACTACAGAAATTGGGTATGCTCTAGTCATAGATTTAAACCAATAAATCTGTCTTATCGTTGGGCAGGTTCAAGCATGGGTGTGGTCATGGATTCGTAGCCCTCGGACTGTGCCTTCAGGTAGGTTTCCTTGCGTTGGTTGTAGCTACTCACCAGTTCGTCAATACTGGCCTGGTCGTATGCGCGCAATCCGCTGATGACCATTTTCTTTTGTCCCTTACCAATCGGTTCGCCATTGCATTTCAGATCGAAATTGAGTGCCATGTCACCCCG
>JAPUFZ010000209.1 GCA_027293245.1 Gammaproteobacteria bacterium | reverse complement strand
AATCACCCGCGATAATATCGTCGATGTCGAGAAAGCAGGTTCACCCCGGTTTCCCGGATTTACGCTTATTTCCCTATCGACAATGGGCACGGTGCATGAGCCGGGTTGCGCGTTTATCCCCCGCAGCATTAGTGGTAGCTGACGACTCGTTTGGTGACATCGAACTTCGCCAGTCGATCGCCCGTTATCTGCGTGACTGGCGCGGTTTACAGGCCAGCGCAGAACAGATATTGATAACTGCGGGCTCTATCGACGCGCTTGAGATCTGTGTTCGCACGCTCGCTGGAAGCGGGCAATATGTAGGCCTGGAAAATCCGGGCTATCAACCACTGCGGAACATCGTACTAGGCCTGGGCATGAAACCCGTCTGGCTGGGCATGGATGATCGCGGTGTCGAAGTACCCAGGTTAAAAAAATCACAGCCATCTCCCAGTATGGCTATTCTGACGCCTTCGCATCAGTTTCCACTCGGTGGCGCGATGTCACCCTTGCGGCGTATGGAATTCCTGCAATGGGCCGAACAAACCAATAGCTGGATTATCGAGGATGATTACGACAGTGAATTTAGATATGCAGGCAGTCCAATCCAGGCACTCGCCGGTTTTGACAATACCGGTCGAACCATTTACGTCGGTACCTTTTCAAAAATATTTTCGGTCTGTTTGCGTCTGGGTTTCCTGGTTGCACCGCCCGCGCTAGTGCCGAGATTTGCCAAAACCCTGGAACGCTTTGGCGTTAAAGCGGCAACCGCGTCGCAACGTGCTTTAGCCTCATTCATGGATAGCGGCGATTTCTATCGGCATATTCGACGCGTACGACGAATCTACGGCGAAAGGCGAAAATTCCTGCTCAGCTTATTGCAGCAGAAGCTGGGTGATATCGTCGAATTCGAAGACCAGGCTGCAGGCATGCAATTGCTCGCCAGGTTACCCGCGGATTATGACGATCAGGCCATTGTCGAGGCGGCAAAACGTGAAGGTGTCATTACCACCGCGTTATCAGCACATTACGCACAGGGGGAAACACAGAATGGATTATTGTTGGGTTTTTGCGGTTTTACTGAAGCAGAGATCGAGGTAAATATTTCGATTATTGAAAAGATAATTAGAAGCAAATACGAAAAATTCTGCTGTTAATGGTCATTGTGCATCGCATCCCGTATAGCTATATTTCAGGCTGTAAAATTACTCGAATGGTGCGCTTCGATCAGGTAATATTTATTATATGCGTGCTGTACTTTCCCCGTCACCTGTTTCACATCGGATAAACCCTTTACTGAAAATACTGCTAGTCGTTGTCATGGCTGCCACCCTGATACCTGGAAACGCCAGTGCCCAGGAATCAGCCGGGCACCAGCGCTTCTCGATCGCAATCAGCGGTGGCGCCAGCAAAGGCGCCTACGAAGCCGGTCTCAACTGGGCTATCCTCAAGCTGATACGCGAGAGCGAAGATCTACATACCCTGAGTGGTGGCCGAATTCGGCCACTGGAGCTGGTGAGTATCGCGGGCGCCTCGGCCGGAGGAATCAATTCAATACTTTCCGGCCTGACCTGGTGCTCCCTGCCAGAATCCGAGGGTGGGATTGCAAGCCGAATCGACGATAATGTATTCCGCGACACCTGGCTTAGAGTGGATATCAATGCTCTGTTGCCCCCCCAGCCGGATTCAGAAACCTATTTGCCGGGTGACGCCTTACTTTCCCGCAGGGATTATTTTGATTCGGCTACCGAATTGCTTGAAAGCTGGCGCAAGTCTTCATATCGCAGTGGTTGCAAAGTACCTCTCGGGGTTACCGTGACACGGGTCGAACCACTGGCATTGAAAGTCGGTGATATCGAAGTACAAAACCAGCGCTTTTACATCCCTTTCGAGTTGCGTGTACAGGAAGACGCTGCGATCGGCTTCTTCTTTGATCCGGCAGACTACCCCAGTCTTTCCGACCCGGACATGATACTGATGCCGCGCCCACGCAATGCACCCGAATTCTCGATTCCCGATAAGAGCATTATTGAG
Source organism: Gammaproteobacteria bacterium (assembly GCA_027293245.1). Lineage (GTDB taxonomy): Bacteria > Pseudomonadota > Gammaproteobacteria. Next base: position 5,726 of record JAPUFZ010000209.1, on the reverse strand, counting down.
GTGGCTGTTGCGACCAGTGCATTTCCCACGGCGTTCGGCCGCAGGCGGCTCCAATACTGCCGTCTCGTGGTGCGCTCGGGCGCCCCTCTGGCGGAATCCCCCTCCGAGCAATCCGATAGCGATTTGGTATGTCCAACCGGGTACCAACTCGAGGAAACGGAATTTGCCGATGGCGGGCTGTTCGACAATCTGCCTGTCGGACTGGCTCGAAAGTTAGCCGAGCTCAATACCAAAGCTTCCAGCAATCCCTTTCCGGTCACGTACCTTTACATCGACCCGGATCAGCTTCGATACGATACACCCGACCCAGCTGACAATACAGCCTGTGCCTCGGACAATCCACCCGATGCCTGCCTGATTATGGACTTCAGCCTGTTTTCCGAAAGCAGCATGCTGATGGGTGCTCTTGGGACGGCAAGAAAGTATGAGTTGTACCGCGAAGCCACCAGTGCCAACTGGCGACACAACCTTTCGCAATTAGCTTACGAACTGGCACAAATCGTGGACGAAGAGTATGCCGAACTCGATTGCGGAAAGGAGTTGCCGTATTTCGATAAGCCAGTCACCTGTGCCGAGGCAATCCGCGCAGCGGGCCGCTTGCTGGAAATTGCCTATGACAGGGTCAAACCCGAAATTTTGCCGCCCTACTCGGCCGAACGCCTGGTAGGGGCCGGAGTCGCGGATAATTGCGACCGGTCGTCGGAAGATTCTATTTCGAAGCCTCGTCTCGAATGCCACCTCGACATCAAGCGCTATCGTGATCAGATTGCCGAAGCTTTTATGTCGATCATCAAACGCGGGAACATTGGCGATAAAAAATTATCTGTAAGAATCGGTCGGGCGCGCCAATCAGTTCATGATGATCGTGTATTGCGGGTCTCGAGCCGTGGCGCCCCGGTAACCGGGACTCTACTCGGCGATTTTGGTTCCTTCCTCGACTACAAGTTTCGAGAGTATGATTACTATGTGGGTGTGTATGACGCCATTGTCCTGGTTACGCAAAACCTCTGTAGCTTGCAGTATCCTCCGAAACAACAGGTGAACGAATTCCGCCAATGCGTCGATCAAATGGGGAGACAGTTCTACGATGCCGTAGGTGTCGGTGGCGATCCGCGTGGCCGTTATGTATTTGCTCGTATCGCTGAGAAAGAGTTTGCCGGGGACCGCCTGTTCGAGTTTTTTTATTCGTCCTTAGCGCCCGTGGATCTCGACATGCAGATTATCTTTGATGGTCTGGCAGCGGCACTAGAAGCAGGAGAAGTGAATAAACAAGCCGACAAGTCGATTTTTGCCGCTGAAAATAGCTTTTTCGAATATCTAAAGGCTAACAACTTCACTCCGACCAAAACAGCGAATGGAGACGAACCGCTGCTGGCGCAGATTATCGCCGACCCCGACACCTGGGCAACGGAAATGACCCGGCGTATTTCGGCTCGTCTGGTTCACCTGGAACGCCAGGCGGCCAATATTTTTGCAGCGCGCGAACCGGATCCTGACCTTCGAAAACAGTCCTATACCCCACTGATGGGGGCTACTGCTTACCTGCTGCAAAGCGCCACGTATAAATACCCTGAATTCACTTTCTCTCCATCCACCGCGCCCGAAAACTGGATCTGGCGTAACATCATGCCTTACGAGCTTGGCTTCGATTTTACAGAAGGGGACGTACTGTTAACCTGGCAACCTACCCTGGCACTATCGACTGACAACCTGCTGAATGTACGGGCAAGCCTGGGCTTCGCTGGTGGTTTGTTTCGATCCAGCGCCGACGAATTTCGAGAAAATTATCTCGCCCTTGGATTGGGCTATATTCGACGCACCGGGTTTGCCTCAATCTCGAGCCTGGGATTTACTCCGACCTGGTACCATTCCTGGCATCAACCCAGGATCGGCGACCAGAATACCGTTGGCGGAGATATTTTTGTGGGTTTCCTGAAAGACCGCCTGCGCCTGGGACTGGGAACGCGCAATTTCGCAGACTTCGAAAACAACTGGTTTCTGACCCTTAGCCTCACCGACCTGCCGGGAGCGACTTACTGGCTGACGCGCTGAGCTACCGGCTTCTGTGACAGGTAGTGCCCGCTAGATTGTCTAATGGGTGACCCCTTTCATCCTTTCTTTGTAAGTGATGACATCATAACAAGCTTGTAATTTCTGTTAAAGGGCTCTGACCCCTTTCATCGCTGCTAGATTGTCTAATGGGTGACCCCTTTCATCGCTGTTTGTTGTTCCTTGATCCTGTTTTTCATCTCACCCCGCAGGCGAGGGGTCTGACCCCGATGGTTGTAGGTTGATGTGAGGAACGAACCCCAACAGAGTAACTAGTCCAGAATCAAGGTGTCGCCGATTTTGACCACTTCGAATTCTTCTGCTGCCAGGCCGCGCTTCGCCATTTCCTGTTGCAACAGCTGCGGCGGCTCGAAGGCAGGTTCAATAGTCATCTGAAAGGTACCCCAGTGGATCGCCAGGCTTTGCTCCGCACCAATATCCTGATGTATATCAATCGCCTGGGCCGGGTCTACATGTGAGCTACCCATAAAATAACGCGGCGCATAAGCGCCGATTGGAATCATCGCCAGTCGGAACGGACCGAGTCGTTCACCGATGTCACGAAAATAACCGAGGTGATAAGCGGTATCCCCGGCAAACCAGCTTTTAAATCCGTCAATATCGACCGACCAGCCACCCCACAGACTCTGGTTGGTATCCCAGGGGGTGCGTTTCGACCAGTGCTCCGTCGGCGTAAAAGTGACCAGTACCTGTTCATTGAACTGATGGTTTTGCCACCAGTCGAGCTCGATCACGCGATGCGATGAGATACCACGATCCAGAAACCAGGCCTTGAGTCCCAGCGGAACGTACCACAGGACCGAATCACCAAACTTATCAACGGTACGATGATCGAGGTGATCGTAGTGGTTATGGGAGATCACGATAAAATCGATCGCCGGCATTTCCGCGAAACTCAGGGCGGGCTGCGTAAACCTTGGCTCGACATAGAATTCATAATAAAACGGATACTGGGTCAGGTGGGGATCGGTTAGAAAATTTATCCCCCGGTATTGCACCAGGGTAGTGGCATGCCCTATCCAGGTTACGCGTGGTTGCGCGGCGAATGAATCGACTAAATCACGATCCACCTCGCCGATGATGGCCTTTACCGCTTCGGGGTCGCGCGGTGGAGGGTCGTCTTCGCGCATACGCATCCTCAGGTGACCGAAAAAAGAACCCTTTTTCACACTGATAAATTCACCATCGCCGTGGTGGGGTTTGGCCGGATCAAAGACGACACCGGTAGCGCTACTGCAACTCACCAGCGCCAGGCTAACCAGCAGGTAAAACAGAAAGGCGATGTTCAGATTATGCCACCTCACCGGTATATTTCCTGGCGCGATATCTGGTTTCACTATTTCGGCTTGAACACCGACGGTCTTGGGTAACGCGAAGTGATATCAAATCGTGTCAAATCCAGGTGGCTGCGGGTATATTCTTCGGCGGCATTGCGTGCGGGGTTAAAATCCCAGCCCTGGTAGCGCCCCACACGCAAGGCCGCGTGTACCGCACGACGACGTTGCTGGTCGCGAATCACGGTTTGCTGCAGGGCCTTCGCGTCCCAGTGTTGATCGGCTTCACGGCGAAACCCGTCCAGCAGGTGATGCGCGGTCAGATTATCGAGCTCGTCGGGATCTTTTTCCAGGTCGTATAACTGCTCGGGATCTGTCAGGCAGGAAATATATTTATACCGTCCGCGCCGAATCATCAGCATCGGTGCGGCTGTACCCTCGGCCAGGTACTCGCTGACACAGCCAGCGGCGCCATTGTCGGCCTTGCCGTCGCAAAGCGGAACCAGCGAGCGACCCTGTAACGGATCGATCGGCTCTGGTTTGTCCAGCCCGGTGAATTCGCTGGCGAGGTCAACCAGGGTCGGCAATATATCGACATGGGCAACCGCTGCTGCAACCCGGCGGGGTGCGAAACGACCGGGTCGATGCAGGATCAGCGGAATGCGACAGGACCATTCGCGGAAGCTCATTTTATACCAGAGCCCGAATTCACCGAGCATGTCGCCGTGATCCGAGGTGAAGATGATGGTGGTATTGTCAGCCAGGTCACATTCTTCCAGGGTCGCGCGCAACCGCCCCAGCCATTCATCGATATAACTGACGTTGCCATAATAGGCTCTACGCGCCCTGATAATCTCGGCGTCACTGATATCCACCGCGTCGAGCGCGATTACTTTTTCCAGGCGCCGGTTATGCGCATCCGGCTGCGCCGGGCGCGCTACTGCTGGCATGGGTATATCCACCCCCGCGTATAGATCCCAATACTTTTGCCGCGTCGCGTAAGGGTCGTGGGGGTGGATGAAACTGGTCACCAGGCATAGTGGTCGTTCGTCTTCGCTTCGCGCATGATCGTAAAGCACACGCAGCGCCTGCGATCCGACTTCGTCATCGTAAGCCAGCTGGTTGGTGATTGCGGCGACGCCCGCCTGCTTGACACTCGACATATTGTGATACCACAGGTCGATACGCTGGTCCGGCCTGGTCCAGTCGGGCACCCAGCCAAAATCGGCTGGATAGATATCGGTGGTTACGCGATCTTCGAAACCGTGCAGTTGATCCGGCCCGACAAAATGCATCTTGCCCGAAAGGCAGGTACGATAGCCCATCAGCCGCAGATAATGGGCAAAGGTCGGCATGGTTGCCGGCAGGTAAGCGGCATTGTCATAACCACCACAGCTTGAAATATTCTGCCCGGTCATAAACGCGTAACGCGCCGGGGTGCACAGGGGGCTGGAGCTATATGCCGATTCGAATAAAACGCCTTCGCTGGCGAGTCGATCGATATGCGGGCTTTTCACCACGGGATTACCATGGCAGCCCAGGGCGAGCGCGGTGAGTTGATCCGCCATCACCACCAGAATATTTTGCTGGCCCTGTTTCATAACGGCTTTGGCGTCGAGCTAAAGCAGGTTTTTACCATCGAAGACGATAACTTCGAATTCGCAGGTATCCAGATCTTCGAAGCAACCGAGTTTGACGCGCGAAAGCCCGGGCATGCGCAGCATTTCATAGTACGAGTAAATACCGCATTTCTTGCCAAAGTAATGCTACGCAACCGCGTAGCCGAACTGGTAAAGGCCGATGTCATTTTCATCCGCATCGATATTCAATTTCCCCGGCGGGATCGCCTTGGGGTTCATCATCGCGCCTTTACGCGAACAAACCGAACAGCTACAGCGCAGACCGCTGGTGATTTCTTCGCCTTCAAAATCAAACTTGATGGCGCCGCAATGGCAGCTCCCATGGTAATGCTGTGGCATATATTTCTCCTCCCGTTATTGTCTCTAGCCCTATTTTACCGCACTGAATAAAAACTGGTTGACGCAGAAGAAATAGGCATTCTGGCGGGCGAGTTTATCGATGCCCTGCAACCAGCTCTGTGCTTCCCCGACCGTTATAAACTTTACTGATAGGAAATATAAAAGCCCTACCCACAGATGTCAATTTTCAAAATCTCCTTCAGCATTCCATCTCTATTTTCTTTTAACCACTGTAATTTCCAACAACTCCACCCGCTTATCACGAATTCACACATCAATTTCCAGCAAAGATCATCATAAGCCAAAAGCTCTCACCAGCCACTGCCTATTGGCAGCAGTTTATAAATCATCAAACTATTCTGATATCAACCGAACAAGCTTGTTAGTGAAGGTGCTCTGGTTT
>JAPUFZ010000208.1 GCA_027293245.1 Gammaproteobacteria bacterium | reverse complement strand
GGCAGCGATTCGAACGCGTGGTCCTGTGTTACTCGGCCCGTACCGCAGCCGAACTTGCCTATACGGAATCAATAGCAGAATTGACCGCACAACACCCGATTCAATTGTGCTTTATTCCGATCATTACCCGGGAACGGGTGCCGGATACTTTAGCCATGCGCATTCCGATGGCAATTAGCAAAGGCGAACTGGAAAGCAGGGCAGGGGTATCGCTGCTGGCAGAAAACTCGCATGTAATGATATGTGGCAGCAAAGAGATGATCGAAGATGTCGGAGCCGTGCTTGAAGGCCGTGGTATGCGGAAACACCGGCGGCGCGAACCGGGGCATTATACGATCGAGAAATATCACTAAGCTGCATCTGCTGGTTCCATCCGTGCCCGGAGAGCCTATAATACGCGATCTGAAGCCGGCCACAGCTTAAGCTGTCGACGCCAGCAAGCCCAGACACCTGTTGCCTTATGAGATAAAGAATATGAACGCGCCACTGACCAATACCGCCCTGCTGGATAAAGACCAGCAACATATGATCCATCCGCTGAATCATCCGGCGACTCACTCGAGCGGCAAGGTATGGGTGAAGGGGGAGGGGTCCTACCTGATCGATGCCGACGGTAATCGGTTGATTGACGGTTTGTCGAGCCTGTGGAACGTGAATGCCGGGCACGGCCGCGGCGAACTGGCCGATGCGGCTGCCGGACAAATGCGCGAGCTGGCGTTTTGTTCGAGTTATGCCGGCAGTTCCAACAGGCCGGCGATCGAACTCGCCGATCGGCTGTCGGAACTGTGTTATCCAAACATCAATAATTTCTATTTCACATCGGGTGGTGGCGAGGCGACTGATAGTAATATCAAGCTCGCTCGTTGGTACTGGAAGGCAAAGGGCCAGCCGGAGAAGACAAAGGTTATCAGTCGCATCTGGGCTTATCACGGTGTCACTTTCGCGGGCATGTGTGCAACCGGTATGGCTGGTTACTGGACTATGTTCGAACCCCTGATTCCGGGTTTTAGCCACATCCCATCGCCTGATCCCTATCGTTACCCAATGCCCAAAGACGGTTCATCACAGGGTATAGCCGCTGCTAACGAACTGGAAAAAGAAATTTTAAAGCAGGGAGCCGACACGGTGGCGATGTTTATCGCCGAACCGGTTCAGGGCGCCGGTGGTGTTATCGTGCCACAGGACGACTATTTTCAGCGCATTCGCGAGATATGCGATCAATACGATGTACTAATGGTAGTCGACGAGGTAATCACTGCCTTCGGTCGAACCGGTAAGATGTTTGCACTGGACCATTACGGCGTACAACCGGATCTGATGCAGTTTGCCAAGGCCATTACCTCGGGTTACATCCCGCTGGGTGGCATCGGCATCAGCGACGAGATTGCCGAGGTGATCAAATCCAGCGATAAGCCCTGGATGCACGCCTATACCTATAGCGGTCATCCAACCACTTGTGCGGTTGGCCTCGCAACGCTGGATATCATCGAAAACGAAGATTTCCCGGGACAGGCAGCGAGCAAGGGTGAATATTTGCTGGAGAAATTACACGCAGAACTCGATGGTCATCCGCATGTCGGTCATGTACGCGGCAAGGGCCTGATGTGTGGTGTAGAACTGGTCGAAAACAAGGCCAGCAAAGAGCTATATCCTGCGGACTGGGGGGTTGGAGCAAAAATGAACAAGGCAATGGTCAACCACGGCCTGTTTACGCGCATGCGCAGCGAGGTCGTGTGTATCGCACCGCCATTAACCACCAAACAGTCGACGCTCGACGATATTGTCAGTGCGGTACGTGATTCGGTTGTGGATGTTTTTGGCGAGTAGGGCTACGATTTTTAGATTGCAATAATCCGAATAATCCTATCTCGGCATTTCTTTGATGTACAGGTCGTGCTTGCTGTAGGGGATTTCAATTTGCTCTTCGATAAAACGTTTGTAGACCTTGCAATTTAAGTTATCTATCATGCGCCCGCGTAGCACCGGTTGATCGATCCAGGTGAGCAGTTCGAAGTCCAGGCTCGATGCCCCAAAGGCGCGGAATCGCACCCTGGGTTCCGGGTCGTCGCAGACATCTTCGTCGGCGAGAGCTATATTCATTAGAATCTCGCGTACCTTATCGATGTCTGAACCATAGGCCACGCCGACTGCGATGCGAATTCGGTGCTTCTGCGCAGGACCGCCGGATTCGTTACGGATTTTGGTATTACCCATGATCGAATTCGGCACCGTGACCTCGATATCATCACGGGTTAGCATGCGAGTGCTGCGTATTCCTATATGGGTTATCTCGCCACGTTCGCCCGAGTCGAGTACTACAAAATCACCGATCTTGTAGGGTGCGTCGGCGAGTATGAATACCCCGGAAAACAGATTCGCGAGCGTGTCTTTTGCGGCAAATCCAATGGCGATACCGACGATACCTGCGGATGCGAGCCAGGCGGTCATGTCGATGTTCCATGCCGTGAAAATGATGTAGATTGCGAGTACGAAAATCGTGATATTGGCGATGTTTTCAAACAACGGCAGGGTTTGCGGGTGCAGGATACCGATATGCCGCTGGTCTTGTGCAATATGCCTGAGCACTATTTTGGTGACCCGCAGTAAAAATATGGTCCAGACAAAATAGGCGATGGTTTGCAGGCCTGCAAAAACCACAAACTCGAAAGCATCGCCAAGTTTAAGTATATTAGCCGCTAGCGCGAGACCGATCAGGATAACGCTGGTGTAGATCGGACCATGCAGCAATTCGATCAACTGGTTGTCGAAGTTGATCCGGGTTTTACTGGCCAGGTTTTTTAGCGTCGAAATGACGAAATGATTGAAAATCCAGGCTATCAGAAGCGAGGCGATGACTATAACCAGCGACTGGATCCAGACACGATCGCCAAAATAGCCGAGGTAGGGCCGAAGTGTGTTTAGCAAATCACCGAGCAAATCGTAGCGCCCCGCAGCGGTAGGTTTTTAACATTCTATAATATTCACCGCGAGACCGCCGCGTGCGGTTTCCTTGTACTTGGTTTTCATATCAGCGCCTGTTTCACGCATGGTTTTGATCACCTTGTCGAGTGAAATAAAGTGTTGGCCGTCACCACGCATCGCAATACGGGCGGCATTGATTGCCTTGACTGACGCCATGGCGTTGCGCTCGATACAGGGAATTTGTACCAGCCCACCCACCGGGTCGCAGGTCAACCCGAGGTTGTGTTCCATGCCGATTTCGGCCGCATTCTCGACCTGTTCGGGGGTGCCGCCGAGCACCTCTGTCAATGCCCCGGCTGCCATCGAGCAGGCGCTGCCGACTTCGCCCTGGCAGCCAACCTCTGCGCCGGAAATAGACGCATTTTCTTTATAGAGAATACCAATTGCACCGGCAGTCAGCAAAAATCTAACGATACCGTCTTCGTCGGCGCCGGAAATGAAGTGATAATAGTAATGCATCACGGCCGGGATGATACCAGCCGCGCCATTAGTCGGTGCTGTTACTACGCGGCCACCGGCTGCGTTTTCTTCGTTCACAGCGAGGGCATAGAGATTTACCCAGTCGAGTGATGTCAGGGGATCCTGGTGCGTAATTTCCGGGTCTGTATTCAACTTGCGATACAGATCAGCCGCGCGTCGCTTGATCTTCAAGCCGCCGGGCAAGATGCCTTCGTTGACACAGCCATTGTCGACACAGGTTTGCATCACGCGCCAGATATTTAATAAACCTTCACGAATCTCGGTTTCGCTACGCCACACCTTTTCGTTCTCCATCATCACGTCACTAATGCGCAAATTGGTGTTGGCACAGTGAATCAGCAGGTTGACCGCGGATAAAAACGGATAGGGCTGTACCGTGTCATCTTGTTTAATGCGGTCGCTGCCCGAGGCGGTCTCGTCAACGATGAATCCGCCGCCTACCGAATAAAAGGTGGAACGGCATAGTTCCTCACTGTGCGCATCAAAGGCGCTGAAGGTCATGCCGTTGGGATGAAATGGCAGGGTCTGGCGCTTGTGCATAATCAGCGCATTTTTTTCCACAAACTTGATCGGGTGTTTGCCGAGCAGGTTAATTTGCCGAAGTTCGCGGATATGGACAAGACGTTCGTCAACGGTCGTGGTATCCACCGTTTCCGGCAGCTCGCCCTCGAAGCCCAGAATTACGGCCTTGTCACTGCCATGACCCTTGCCGGTGGCACCGAGCGAACCGTATAACTCGGCTTTGATGCGATGCACCTGTTGGAGTAAACCCTCGGCATCCAGACTTCCCACGAACCGCTTTGCCGCGCGCATGGGTCCGACGGTATGCGAACTCGAAGGCCCGATACCGATCGAAAATAAATCGAAAACACTAATCGCCATAGGATAATCCTGTATTAGGGCAGAATAGCCGAATGTATAATCCAGAGTGCTCTGAATGCGCCTTAGATTTGCCTAATCAGGTATTTAGGCATCGGCGTCCTCATAGGCTGACAGTGGCGGGCAGGAGCATATCAGGTGTGTGTCGCCATAGACATTGTCGACCCGACCGACCGGCGACCAGTACTTGTAGTCTCGCAGGGAGGCCCGCGGGTAGGCAGCCTGCGCGCGGCTGTAGGCATGGTTCCATTCATCGGCACAGACCATATCAATGGTGTGTGGTGCATTCTTCAGTGGGTTATCTTCGGCATCCATTTCGCCGTCCTCGATTGCTTTGATCTCTTTTCGAATCGAGATCATCGCATCGCAAAAGCGGTCTATTTCTTCCTTCGATTCACTCTCGGTCGGTTCGATCATCAAGGTGCCAGGCACCGGGAATGACATGGTCGGGGCATGGAAACCATAGTCGACCAGGCGTTTTGCGATGTCATCCACGGTAATCCCCGCGGATTGCTTGACTATTCGGGTATCGATAATACATTCGTGTGCTACCAGGCCGTTCGGGCCGGTATAAAGCACTGGAAAATGCTCGTTTAACCGACTGGCGATATAGTTTGCATTGAGAATAGCCACTGCCGTTGCCTTGGGTAAACCCTGACGACCGAGCAGTGAAATATAGGCCCAGCTAATCGGTAATATGCTGGCGCTGCCAAAAGGGGTTGCAGAAACCGGTCCGGTTGCGCCGACGTGGTTGTTCATGCTGGTAGAAGGTAAAAATGGTTTGAGGTGTTCGCCGACACCAATGGGACCCACGCCTGGCCCGCCGCCACCGTGTGGAATGGCGAAGGTTTTATGCAAATTTAAATGCGAAACATCGCCACCAAATTTTCCCGGTGCACAGATACCGACCATCGCATTCATATTGGCGCCGTCTATGTATACCTGGCCACCGTGGGAATGGATCAATTCACAAACATCGGTCACGTCATCCTCGAAAACACCGTGCGTCGAGGGATAGGTGATCATGATTGCAGCGAGATGATCACTATGTTTTTCGCATTTAGATTTCAGGTCCTCCATATCGATATTGCCCGATTTCGCGGTGCCTACCACCACGACCTTCATGCCCGCCATATGTGCCGATGCTGGATTGGTACCATGCGCAGATGCCGGGATCAGGCATATGTTGCGATGTCCTTCATTGCGGCTTTGGTGATAGCCCTTGATCGCAAGCAGGCCGGCGTATTCCCCCTGCGCGCCGGAATTGGGTTGCAGCGAGATGGCGTCGTAGCCGGTACAGGCACACAGCATTTGCTCGAGTTCAATGAACAACTGCTGATAACCCTGCGCCTGATCAAGTGGTACATACGGATGGATACGTCCCCATCCGGGCCAGGTCACCGGTACTAACTGGGTGGCCGCGTTGAGTTTCATGGTGCAGGAACCTAGCGGTATCATGGTTCGGTCGAGAGCGAGGTCTTTATCGGCGAGTTTGCGCATGTAACGCATCAGGTCGGTTTCTGAATGGTGGTTGTTAAATACCGGGTGAGTCAGGTATTTGCTCGTCCGCACCAGGGCTTTAGGTAGCGTGCTTTTGGCCCTGGCGTCGAGTGCATCCAGCGAGACCTGATCGCCGTGGTCGTGAGTGAATATGTTGAACAGTTTTACAATATCACCCGGAGTCGCTTTTTCGTCGAGCGAAATACCGACCGTGTTCATGTCTACATAGCGCAGGTTAATTTTCTCTGCGCGCGCGGCAGCCATGACAAATTCGGTTGCATTGCCGGTAGTTACGGTGATGGTGTCGAAAAAGTGCTGGGTGGGCACGGTATGACCGAGTTCGCGCAGTCCATCGACCAGTATTACCGTAAGTCGGTGAATGCGTTGCGCTATGCGGCGAATTTCATCCGGGCCATGGTAGACCGCATACATGCTGGCCATGATTGCTAAAAGTGCCTGCGCGGTGCAGATATTACTGGTCGCTTTTTCGCGCCGGATGTGTTGCTCTCGAGTCTGCAGTGCCAATCGCAATGCGGGTTTGCCCTGACTGTCGACTGATACCCCAATCAGTCTTCCAGGCATCGAGCGCTTGAATGCTTCACGGGTCGCCATATAGGCAGCATGGGGGCCGCCGTAACCCAGCGGAATGCCGAAGCGTTGCGAGGTGCCGATGACGACATCCGCATCGAATTCTCCTGGCGGCTTGAGCAGCGTGAGACTAAGTAAATCGGCAGCGACCGCAACCAGCGCCTTTTTCTCATGTATCTGTTGGACCAGGTCGGTATAGTCGTGAATTTCACCGGTGGAGCAGGGGTACTGTAATAACACACCGAAAAATTCCAGCTCTCCGAGGTCTTGAAACGGGTCACCGACGACAATTTCTATATCCAGATGCTGTGCGCGGTTAGATACCACGGCAATGGTCTGCGGGTGGCAGGAGTCGGCAACGAAGAAAACTTTGCCCTTATTCTTTGACATGCGCTGACACAGGGTCATCGCTTCTGCCGCCGAAGTGGCTTCATCCAGCATCGAGGCGTTCGCAATTTCCATGCCGGTAAGATCGCTAATCATGGTTTGAAAATTTAACAGGGCCTCGAGCCGGCCCTGGGATATTTCCGGCTGGTAAGGTGTATAGGCGGTATACCAGGCAGGGTTTCTGAGCAGGTTACGTTCGATTACGGTTGGTGTCTGGGTATTGTAGTAACCCATGCCGATGAATGATTTGTAAAGCTGGTTGCGGGTTGAAACCACATAGAGTTTATCCAGAACCTGGCGCTCGGACATGCTGCTCTTCACCGATAGCGGCTTGTCGCGTCGAATCGATTTCGGTACCACCTTGTCGATTAGCTCATCCAGGTTTTTCATACCGAGCTGTGCGAGCATAGCCGCTTCATCGACCGATCCGGGTCCGATATGGCGGCGGATAAAGTCGTTATAGACATCCAGGTCTTGCAGGGTTAGATCAAGATTGGTCATGGAATCAGGCTCCGGGTGGTATTGGCGTGTGGGTAATTTTAAGCTACTTTACCTGTTTTTTATTAATAGTCACGATGCATTGGTTTATATTGTAAATCAAGAGTCTGGCAACAGGCTATTGAAAATCGACTCGCTCAACCAGGTCGTCACTAATCCATTGTTTCAATAATCCGGCAGCGGTCATGGCAACCGCATCTTCTGATATCCATTCGCACAGCCCCTCGCATATTTCGGCAAAACTCGCGCCATTTTGGGCCGCTTCTATGGCCCAGGCCTCGTGGACTTCCAGCGATCGCCAGAAGGGGTCCCGGTTTTTCCTCCATAACAGCCAGCGTACCGGGTATTCATTTCGAGATTTTTCGGGCAAAGCTTCGTCGCCATCGAGCGCCATCCAATACGGGCCGATATTCCAGTTCAGGTCTAGCCATCGCATCGCTGGTTTGAAGCTTATCCGAATCGCCGGCCAGGCTTCGGCCGGAACCAATGCCATATCTTCGAGCCGGTATAAACCGGGTTCGTCGCTAGCGTCAAAAACCAGTCCCTGGGCCCATTCAAAATTAGCCAGTTCGCTCAGAAACTCCCGGTCTTCATGCACATAGGTCGAACGCAGGTATTCGACGAGATATTTACCGAACCAGCGAACTGATGGGTGAGAAGACGGATGGGCCTTTATATAATCGAGCGCCAGGCTTTCAAAAGCATGAGGACCGAGGTACTTCTGCAGGCCTGAATAGTCAATCGCGAGGCAATCGAGCAGGCGAATACGATAGGCGTTGAAATAGGTACCGAGCCGGTGCTCGGCAAGCGCGTCACTGGTGCTGACAATATCTTTTTTTATCGCTTCCGATGATCCGATCAGATATTCCTGAAATCGACGCTGTAAGCTTCGCAGTTCGCTCATGCTTTACACATCTTGATAGTAAGGAATGGGCTGATAATAAGGACCGGCAATTTGACGAGCCTGCTCGAGTTCGTCGATTAGCGCATCCAGAGGCGGAATATTGCCGTCGCGTTCGATCATGGTCGATACCGGTCCAAATCGTTTCGCGGTTTCTTCGTAGAGTGCCCATACCGGATCGATGATATCGGCATCGTGCGTATCGATTATCAGGTTGTCATTATTGGTATGGCCTGCGATGTGGTGCTGCCACACCCGCTCGACCGGTACTCCATCGAGATAATCGACTGGATCATAGTGGTGATTATAACTGCTGACATAGATGTTATTGACGTCGAGTAAGATGTTGCAGTCGGCTTTTTCAGCAATCGCGGTAATAAATTCCCATTCACTCATCGCATCGTCGCAATAGGTGATGTAGCTTGAAAGGTTTTCAATTAGTATTTGCCTGCCGAGAAAATCCTGGACTTCGGCTATACGATCAGCCAGATGATTCACCGCGGCTTGGGTATAAGGTAAAGGTAACAGGTCGTGCATATTTTTCGCATCGACACCGGTCCAGCAAAGGTGATCTGAAATCCACATGGGCTCGACGCGCTGGATTAATGCCTTAAGATTTTTCAGGTAGTCATAGTCAAGCGCGTCGGTACTACCCAGCGACATGGATACACCGTGCATTACCATTGGATAGTCCTGTCGTATCGCATCCAGGTAATAAAGTGGTTTACCGCCATCGACCATATAGTTTTCACTGAGGATCTCGAGCCAGTCGATTTGTTTGGGTTTGAGCCGCAGTATATCTTCGTAATGATCGGTCCGAAGCCCGAGACCGAATCCGAGGAAAGGTTTATCGATTGGCAGGCTCATAGCGATGGTTTAATCCTGATGTTGAAAGGCATTAATACCATTCTCGAGTTATTCGATAAATAAATCCATATTGCAGACAAAAAAATGCACCGAACAAATCGGTGCATTATACAATCAATGCTGAGGATCCTAGGTTTCGAATTTCCCACCTGCTTCATCACACTCGGTTTTGGTGCGTTTCACCCAGCCCTGACCAGCACAGGAGTTTTGACCGGCACAGCTTGAAGTCGCTGTGGCACAGGCGCTCTTGCCCTTACATGAATTGACATTGAAGCATTTACCCTTAATGCTACCCGCTGATGCACTCATTGGAGCCATAGCAAACATGGCGGCTGCAGCAGCGGCTAAAGCGACACCGGAAATTCTTTTTGCCGTAATCATTGAATCTACCCTCAAATTTAAAAAAACTGGTTGTTGTACTGGTATTCTTTAAATTTACCATTTACGCGGGCTTAGAGAGCAGGGTTTTTAAATAAGTTCAAAAAACTCGCAAAAAATCAGTAAATATAAAAATGTTTAAATCAAAATACCGATTAATAAAACAACCGCTATTTCAGTAAAATCTCCTTATAATCAATGAGTTATCGCGCTGTACGAGTTCCAGGTTTTTTAACACATTCATTCCGAGCAAAATCACCTGGTCGGGTAATCCGGGATTTAGACTGGCTCGGACGTCGGTTAGCAGGATTTCACCCATTTTTAACTGGTCCAGTCGGGTCATGTATGCTGTTGCGATGCCATTCGCGGTCGAAACCTTGAATGGGGGACCGGCTTTCAGTTGTAAATATTGTTGCAGGCTGGCCGGTATGCTGGTCATGCTGGCACCGGTGTCGACCAGAAATGTGACTGGTTTATG
>JAPUFZ010000207.1 GCA_027293245.1 Gammaproteobacteria bacterium | reverse complement strand
CGATCTGATCAAACCTGGTAGCCTGACCACAGCAGAATACGATGCGACGATCCATGATCTGGTCGCATTTCTGGATTATCTTGCCGAACCTTACAAGCAGACACGAAAAAATGTGGGTACCGGTGTTATCATATTTCTATTTCTGTTACTGATTCTGACTTATTTCCTTAAGAAAGAATTTTGGAAGGACATACACTAACCGAAGGATTACATTATGTCAGTAGTGGCGAATCGCCGTTCGGTGATGAGTTGTTTCTCATCACCCGTAGACCCCGAATGTCATCGCGCTCGCATTGTGCTAGCCGAAAAAGATATCGCGGTCGAAATTCACGATGTCGATATGGATAATTTACCCGAAGATTTAATCGACCTGAATCCGTATGCAACGGTCCCGACTATGGTCGATCGTGATCTTGTGCTTTACAATTCGAGGGTGTTAATCGAGTATCTCGATGAGCGTTTCCCGCATCCGCCACTGATGCCGGTCGACCCGGTATCGCGCGCCAAAAGCCGCCTTGCATTGTTTAGAATCGAGAGCGACTGGTTTTCTCTACTGGGAGATATAGAGCGTGGCACTGAGAAAAAGAAGACTCTGGCGAAGAAGGCTCTAACTGAAAGCCTGATCAATTCGGCTGAGGTGTTTTCAGCGATGCCTTATTTTCTTTCCGCAGAATTCAGTCTTCTGGACTGCAGTATTGCACCCATTTTGTGGCGCCTGCCTCACTATGGAATCGAGTTACCCGCGTCTACAAAACCAATCAGCGCATATATGAAAAGAGTGTTTTCCCGTCCTTCTTTTCAGGCCAGCCTGTCCGAGCAGGAACGCGATATGGTTGCCTAGCCTGGGTTGGCCGATGCGATGACCCCCAGTAAGCCCTACCTGATTCGAGGACTGTATGAGTGGCTACTGGATAATCAGGTTACCCCCTATATTCTGGTCGACAGCAGTTGCGACAGGGCTATAGTTCCCAGAGGCGTCGCCACCGATGGCAAGCTTGTACTGAATCTGGCGCCATCTGCAATTCAAAACCTGGAAATGACCAATGATTATTTATCATTTTCGGCACGTTTCAATGGCGTAGCGCAGGATGTCTATTGCCCGATGGAGTCGGTTCTGGCCATTTATGCCCGTGAAAATGGTGAAGGTATGATGTTCTCAGCCGAGTCGGAAGATTTGCAGGCCACGAATTCATCATCGGGCGACACCGGTAAAGCTAAACAGGCTTCAAAACCGGGCCTTAAAGTGGTTAAGTAAGCGAACCGGGTTAATCAGCGGGGCCGAGTAACTGCAGATCGAGCAACTCGCAGAGAATATGGATCACCAGGATGTGCACTTCCTGAATTCTCGCGGTTACATTTGACGGTACCCGAATCTCGATGGAATTTTCATTCAGAACCTCGGCCACGACCCCACCGTCCTTGCCGGTAAGCGCGATTACCTGAATTTCAGATTCATAAGCAGCCTGTATCGCTTCAATAATATTTGGCGACTGCCCACTGGTGCTTATAGCCAGCAATACATCGCCAGGTTGGCCGAGTGAGGTAACCTGTTTGGAATATATTTGCCGGTAATCGTAATCATTTGCGATTGAAGTTAAAGTCGAGCTATCGGCTGTCAGTGCAATCGCCGGCAGGCCGGGACGATCGCGATCGTAACGGTTCAGCAGTTCCGAGGAAAAGTGCTGGGCATCGCTAGCCGAGCCGCCGTTGCCACAGGCCATGATCTTATGGCCGCCGACTAGTGCCTGGTTGAGCATTGCAGAGGCTAACTCGATCGACTTGGCCAGGGTGTTGAGCGAATCCTGTTTGGTTTCGATACTGGCCTGGAAGGCCCGGTGGATAGTTAGATCTATATCATTCATGGGTTTACTCTGCATAAAAGGCGTTTTGTATCCAGTTCACATTATGGTTCTGGTTGCTCGCCCGGCGTTGAATCAAAAATGCGTCAAAACGCATAGCATGCTGCGCTAACCGCGTATTTTGAGCAATAAAAAATAGCGCTGTTTTCACTATCTTCTTCTGTTTTTGGAGAGGGATCGCTGATGCGGCCCCTCCAAATCCCATGTTGGCACGAAATTTCACTTCGATAAAGCACAATACTCCCTGCTGCAACATGATCAGGTCAATCTCGCCAAAGCGACAATGATAGTTCTGATTGAGCAGGGTCAGCCCACGTTGCACCAGATATTCTCTCGCCTGGTCTTCATATTGCTTTCCCTTGCTTTTGTTCCAGTTCATTCCTGTCGCTCATTCTAATCAGTTTATGGGCTGTTGACCGGGCGGTTGTTCGAGTAGTTTTGCAATACCTCTATCGTAGGTTGCGATCAATAATGCGCGTTTAACCCGACCATTTTTATCAACCGATAACTGGCCGGTATTGCGTAATTCTGTTTCGCCGGGATTTATCATTAAACGGCGCAATGCTGGAATCAGTCGGTAAGCATCGATGCCTAGCGCGTAGAGCCGGCTAAAGTGCTTGCTGCTGGAGGGCCAGTAGTGTCTGATCTCCTGAAAATCGCGATTGTCCGAATTAGCCAGCATCCAGGGAATATCTACAAACAGAATATCATTCAAATCACGATCGTCGTCAGAATTGCTGTTACTGGAGGAGATGTGCGATGTTGCATATACTGGCAGGCTCTGTGCTTGATGAAATTCAAGCTGGGGTTTAATCAGTCTGGCCTGGCGCGAATTGGCGGCAATAAAGACCATGTCAACATCCTGGCGACGCCTCGGTTCAAAACTTACGGGCTGACCAATCACCTGCTGAATAATGGCATGCCGCGAATTACTGGTGCTGAGATTCAATAATTTCTTAATTGACGCCGAGTAATCATTCTTTTTCGAGGGATAAAACTCGCTACCGACGACACGGCCGCCGAGTTTTTCGAAACGTTCGGTAAAGGCATTCTGCAAACGCGTTCCCCATTCTGTGTCGGGCACCAGCGTGATCGCAAGATTTCTGCCTTCGGCGAGCGCAAAATCTGCGATTTGCTCGGCTTCATCTTCTGGTCTCAAACCAAACTGATACAAATTCAGAGTGGGTTCCCTGGTGTCTTCTGCATAGTTGAGCGCCAGTGTTGGCACCTGGAGTTTGTCCTGCTGCTGCAACTGATTGACCAACGCTTTACTAATCGGTCCGACGATAAAATCGGCGCCGTCCTGGATAGCCTGCTGGTATTGCAGATTAAACTCGGCAGGATCGGTGCTGGCATTGATAATTTCGAGTTCGGCGCCCAGTTCCTGGTCCGTATAGTAGGCATATAAGAATCCGTTTTGAATGGCCTCTGAAACCTTTAGCAGGCGACCAGAAAACGGCAACATCAAAGCGATGCGTGCAGGTTTAATGTAGATCCGTCTACTCTCTTCGAGCAGGTTGACCGCAAAATAGGCGCCGGCAGAGTGTCCATCGTAAACTTGATACCATTGGGTGATCCAGGGCTCGATTTTATCGGGCAGCATATTAGAGCGTCTGGCGATTAAATTCAGTTCAAGCCAACCACGCAATTCCCTGGTTTGCGGCTCTGATAATGCACGCAATATCGCCGGCTCACTGATACGGTTGAGAGCATCCCAGATAAAGTCATGATTTTTTTCAATCTCCCTGATGGTATTGAGATATTTACCAATTTGTATACGCAGACGTACAGTTTCCAACGGTTTGCCGATAGCGAGAACCCCTTGCGAGCGGATGTTGAGCGCGAGCGCCTTAAATCGATCGTCGGTGATTTCATCGATATCGGGCAGAGTCAGAAGACTCTGGTAAATTTTACCAATACCGAAAAAAGCTCCAGCTAGTATGATGTCTTTGTAACTTTCATCGCTCGGTAGAATGTCATCCTGATCCAGGGACTCAAAAAAAGGTTCGATATAGAGATAGCGCTCCGCTTTGTAAAACATTAATGCTGAGCTGATATAGTAGGTCGAGCGATTGGGTAGCGTACTTTCTTCGGCCAGACTCTGATAGGCCTGGGCTGCTTCAATCCAGGCTTCCTTGGATTCCAGAGTAAGGGCCTGCAAAAACTTGTCTTCCCGCGAAATTGTTAAGGCCTCGTCGATAACCTTCGGTACTGTTTCTACGGCGGGTTCGACAACTTCTTTTTCCACTACAGGACCGGTTTGACAAGCGCTAATAGCCGCGCTCAGGATCAGGGTAAGAACCGCTTTTGGATAATTGAATCTCATGCAATGGCAGCCGATAAACGAGTGGCAGTAGTTCGGTTGATCGTCAAATTTAATCAGAGACTCCCTGGCAATAAATGGCTAAGTACAGGCCGCCCTGGTTTCATGGCTGCCAATACTATCCAGGCGTGGGCAGGCCGCTGGGTCAGCGTAATAGTGTACACTCTTTTGCATGAGTGGCGTACTGTATATTGTGGCAACACCGATTGGTAATCTCGGTGATATTAGCCTGCGCGCAATCGAAACTTTGAAACAGGTTGGTCTGATTGCGGCTGAGGATACCCGACACAGTATGCGCCTGCTAAATCACCTGGGCATTAGTAAAAAACTCATCTCGCTGCATCAGCACAATGAGTGCAGGCGCGTAGATAGCCTGGTTGAGAAACTGTCGAGCGGAATCGATATTGCATTGATATCTGATGCAGGAACGCCTCTGATATCCGACCCCGGATATGTGCTGGTGAATGCCGTCCGTGCTGCCGGCCTCAAAGTCTGTCCGGTGCCCGGCGCCAGTAGCATTATCGCCGCCCTGAGCAGTGCCGGGCTGGCAACCGATAAATTTACCTATTACGGTTTTCTATCGCATAAGAACGTTGAACGTATGAATAGCCTGGAGGCGATGAAAGCTCATAAGGGTACGCTGGTCCTGCTTGAATCGAGTCATCGTATCAAGCGATTACTGGACCAGTTAGCCGATATATTTTCTTCAAATCGTATCGTTGTTGCAAAAGAATTAACCAAGGCGCATGAAAATTTTCTGAGTGGAAAAGCGGGTGAATTGATAGAACTGTTCGCGCAGGATGCCGCGCTCGCAAAGGGTGAGTTTGTAGTCCTGATCGACAATCCCGAAAGCGAAGATGAACAACCAGACACCGATCACGACATTAAACTACTTGAACTCTTATTGACCGAGCTACCCCTAAAAAAGCAGTCCGATTGGCGACCCAAATCAGCGGCAAGAAAAAAAACT
>JAPUFZ010000206.1 GCA_027293245.1 Gammaproteobacteria bacterium | reverse complement strand
GCCTTGCAGCGTGGCGTTCATGTTGCCGTCGGCACGCCTGGGCGCGTGATGGATCATATTCGGCGCGGTAACCTGAAGCTTGCTGATATCAGCACGCTGATACTCGATGAAGCCGACGAGATGCTGCGTATGGGGTTTATCGACGATGTCGAATGGATACTGGAACAAATTCCTTCGGAAAGACAGATTGCCCTATTTTCGGCCACCATGCCGCAACCCATTCGGCGTATCGCGAACCGGTATTTAAAACATCCGGTAGAAATAACGATCAAGCTCAAAACGGTCACGGCCGATACGATTCGCCAGCGATTCTGGCCGGTCGGTGGCGCCCGCAAACTCGATGCCTTGACCCGTATTCTCGAGTCAGAAACGTTTGAAGCAATGATTATCTTCGTGCGCACCAAAACCGCGACAGTGGAACTGTCGGAAAAACTCGAAGCGCGGGGTTATGCCTCGGCGCCAATCAATGGTGATATTGCCCAAAATCAGCGTGAACGCACCATCCAGCAATTAAAAAATGGCAAACTCGATATCCTGGTGGCGACCGATGTTGCCGCTCGTGGTCTCGACGTCGATCGAGTCAGTCATGTGATCAACTATGACATCCCCTACGATACCGAAGCCTATATTCATCGAATCGGCAGGACCGGTCGTGCCGGACGCCAGGGTGACGCCATCCTGTTTGTCGCACCGCGTGAAAAACGTCTGCTGCAGACATTTGAGAGGGCCACTAAAAGCTCTATCGAGATGATGAAACCACCCTCAACCGAGATGATTAACGACAGGCGGATCGCACGCTTCAAGCAACGCATTACCGATACCCTGGCGACCGGCAAAACCACCCTGTTTGCCGACCTGATCGATCAGTATCACCACGATCACAAGGTGCCAGTACTGGACATCGCCTCGGCGCTGGCGCAATTGCTGCAAGGCGACACGCCGCTGCTGTTCCAGGCCGGTCCGGCGCCAGACGCCGAGGCCAGGTGGAACCGGGATGACGCTCCACGGGCTAAAAAGCCATCCGCCAAAACACCGGGGCATACTGCCCGCAAAGAGTCACCACCGGAAAAGGGTATGCAGCGCTATCGCATCGAAGTAGGTCATAGTCACAAAGTCAAACCCGGCAACATCGTAGGCGCCATCGCCAACGAGGCCGGTATCGAAAGCGAGTATATCGGCCGCATCGATATCCACGATGATTACAGTCTGGTTGACTTGCCCGAAGACATGCCGAAAGCCCTGTTCAAAAGCTTGAAATACGTCTGGGTATCGGGACAACAACTCCAGATTAGCCGTCATTCAGCTGATCACAAATCGAAACCCCCGGAAAGTCGGCCTAAAGTCAAAACTAAAGCACGAAGCAAGGATAAGAAAAAATCCAGTAAGAAGAAGCTTAAAGGTAAATCAAAAAAACCGGTAGCGAGGAAAACCAGTATATAATCGAGGGCAAAAAAAACCCACCGGCCCTTTCGAACCAGTGGGTAATAATAAGTCAAAACCTTGAGGAGGAGGGGGGGTTTCAACTTCAAGTCCAGCATTTGTGGACTATGGTAAAATAATAGTCGTAAAACTGTTAGAATAACAGTTACAATTTTCACAAAATTCTTACCGTACAGTTAACCAATACCATGACAGTTTCCGTACAAAACAGGAGCGAATCTTTCAAATACGACCAGGTTTCGCGCTATATTACCGCATTGGTCGAAAAAGGTGATTTGAAACCGGGAGATAAGGCGCCGTCGCTGCGTAGACTCAGCAAAGAGCTGGGTGTCAGTATTTCAACTATTTCCCAGTCTTATCTAAGCCTCGAAGATCAGGGCGTATTAACGGCCAAGCCCCAGTCCGGGTTTTTCGTCAATTCGATGGTTAGCCAGATCAATAATCTGCCGAAAACCACCACCGCTACCGGGCAGCCCCATCGGGTTCGATTCGGCGAATTATTCGAAAAAATATTTGCCAATGCCAATAATCCGCGCATTGTTCCATTTGGCGAAGCCAAACCTTCGATGGAATTCATGCCGGTGAAATCACTGGCACGAACAACGCGCAGCATCATCAGCCGCCACCCACAGAAATGCATGGATTACTGTTTTCCGCCGGGGGACCGCAGGTTGCGCGAGCAAATCGTCGAGCAATATGCACAAATCAATACGCGGGTCTCGGTCGACGACGTCATTATCACCTCCGGGGCCACCGAGGCCCTGTCGCTATGCCTGCGGACGGTCGCCAAACGCGGTGACATCATCGCGGTTGAATCACCGACCTATTTTGCAGTACTGCGCATGATCGAAAAAATGGGTATGTTGGCACTCGAAATTGATACCGATCCGCAAACCGGCATGGAACTGGACGCCCTGGGAGAAGCCTTCGACACGATGGATATCAAGGCAGTACTCGCCTCACCTAATATCAGCAATCCGCTAGGCTGCCTGATGCCGGAAGAAAATAAACGAGAACTGGTGAATATGCTGGCCGAACGCGATGTACCTTTGATTGAGGACGACGTCTACGGCAATGTTTATTTTGCTGAAAAACGACCTCGCACAGCGAAATCCTACGACCTCAACAACCTGGTGCTAAGCTGTTCTTCATTCTCCAAAACGTTGGCACCTGGATTTCGAGTAGGTTGGGTACTGGCGGGCAAATACAGGGACAAGATCATCGAGTTGAAGCAGGCCACATTCTCGGCGACATCGTCCATCAACCAGATAGCAGTGGCCGAGTTTCTCGCCAGTGGTCAATACGATCGGCATCTGGTACGATTTCGCAAGGCAATGCACGACCAGGTCGAAAAAGGCCGCTTCATGATTGCAAAAAGTTTTCCCAAAGGTACCTGCATCTCAAATCCCCAGGGTGGTAATGTACTCTGGGTAGAAATGCCACAGGGTTGCGACAGTATCGAAGTATTTAACCGCGCACTGCAGAAAAACATAGGCGTCACCCCCGGCATGTTGTTTTCTGCGACCCGGAGATTCAGGAATTATCTGCGCATTAACTGTGGCTTTCCCTGGAATGAAACTAATCAAGCGGCGATCGCGATACTCGGCAAGATAGTTTCAGACGTGCTTGTCGAATCGAACACATAGCGAAAGAATCGATACCGTACAGATCAACGAAATGGATTTCCACATGCCTGATTACTTTGGCCATTATCATGGCTGAGCCAAACGACACCGATTCATCAACCCGGGCGCTTGAATTACTCAAATCCAGGTATGGATTCGACCAGTTCCGCTTTCAACAGGCGCACATAGTGCAAACACTCATCGATGGCGGTGACGCCATGGTGCTGATGCCAACCGGTGGCGGTAAATCGATCTGCTATCAGATTCCGGCGATGATTCGAGACGGTGTCGGTATCGTCATATCGCCCCTGATTGCATTGATGCAGGACCAGGTTGATGCTCTCAATACGATGGGTATCCGCGCTTCGTACATTAATTCCAGCCAATCCAGTTCGGTACGTAGAGAAGTCGAGCAAAAAATGTTAAACGCCGAACTTGACCTGGTTTATGTTGCACCGGAACGTCTTAACACAACCGAGTTTATTCAGTTACTCGAGCGCACCACTATCGCCCTGTTCGCGATCGATGAGGCGCACTGCGTATCGCAGTGGGGTCATGACTTTCGCAGCGACTACCTGCAGTTGCGATTGCTGCATGAAACCTTTCCACGGGTGCCGCGCATCGCCCTGACGGCCACTGCCGACAAACGCACGCGCGAGGAAATTGTGCAACAACTGGGCTTGCAGTCAGCCCGCGTTTTCATCCATAGCTTTGACCGTCCCAACATCTTCTATCGCCTGAGCGAGGGCCAGAATAATCGCGAACGGCTGTGGCAGTTTGTTCAGCAGCATCATGCAGGGGACGCTGGCATTGTCTACTGCCTGTCGCGTAAGCAGGTCGAGGCAGTCGCCGACTGGCTATCCCGGAAAGGTCGTACTGCCCTGCCCTATCATGCCGGCCTGGATAGCACGCAACGTGCTTTAAACCAGCAACGCTTTCTGGCTGAGGACGGGGTGATTATTGTTGCCACCATCGCTTTTGGCATGGGCATAGACAAACCTGACGTGCGCTTCGTCGCCCACCTGACTCTGCCTAAAACAATCGAAGCCTATTACCAGGAAACCGGGCGTGCCGGCCGCGATGGCCTGACTGCTAACGCCTGGCTCGCTTACGGGCTACAGGACGTTATTAGCCTGCGCCAAATGAACCAGCAAAGCGAAGCCAACGAGACCTTCAAGCGCAGTCTGCATCAAAAACTCGAGGCCATGCTGGGCCTGTGCGAGCAAATTACCTGTCGGCGCCAGACCCTGCTTGCCTACTTTGGCGAATCTCTGCCACAAGCCTGTGGTTTTTGTGACAATTGTATCGAGCCACCCCACACCTGGGATGCCACCGAAGCGGCTCGCAAGGCACTGTCCTGTGTTTATCGAACCGGACAAAGATTCGGCGTTAACTATGTGATTGACGTATTGACGGGTAAGCCGCATGAACGAATTTTGCGCAATCATCACGACGCGATCAGCACCTGGAACATCGGCAATGATCTGTCGGTCAACCAGTGGCGCAGCCTGTTCCGCCAGTTGCTGGTTTATGGCTACCTGGAAAGCGATATCGACCAGTATGGTGGGCTAAAACTAACGCCACGTGCTAAACCGTTATTGCGCGGCGAGGAAAGTCTGAGCCTGCGCGAGATGACTGCGGCGAGGAAAAAATCCCGATCAGAGAAGAACAAAGCGAACCTCGAAGTGGTCGATCAACCCCTGTTCGACGCGTTAAGAGCGTTACGCAAATCCCTGGCCGATGAGAATAGTGTGCCCCCGTTTGTAATATTTCATGACAAAACATTGCGTGAGATGGTCGCCGAGCAACCGCATGACCTGGCTGGAATGGCGCAGATTAATGGTGTAGGAGAGCAAAAGCTGGATCGTTTCGGCGCTGCCTTTTTGTCGGTCATTGCCACACACCGTGCAGAGCTGGAACAGCAGTCTCTAATCAGCTCATGACCTGTTTTCTATCTCCTCACTCAACACCATCCACTTATCCTCCTTTTGATACAGTTCCTGCAGCAGGGCTGTTTGCTCTGCCAGTATGGTCGTCAACTGAGCTTTTTGCTGCGCCTGATAGAGTTCAGATTCACCCAGCAGGGATTCCATTTCTGCTTTTCGCCGGGTTAACTTTTCGATTTCAGTTTCCATCAATTTGAGCCGATTAAGCTGGGGTTGCAGCAGGCGGCGAGCTGCTGCTTGCTGCCGTTTTTGTTTCTTACGATTACCGCCCCTTTGTGGTGCAACATCACCGGGGGCAACCTGTCGTTGTTTGCGGGTTGCCAGCCATTTTGGATATGCATCGATGTCTTCATTAAACTGTTGCACTTTACCCTCGTCGATCAGCCATAAATCGTCGCAGACACTTCGTATTAAATGGCGATCATGCGAAACCAGTATGACGCTGCCTTCGAAATCCTGTAAAGCCTGATTCAGCGCCAGCCGCATTTCCAGATCGAGGTGATTGGTCGGTTCGTCCAGCAATATCAGGTTCGGCTTTTGCCAGATTAACAGTGCGAGCACCAGTCGGGCTTTCTCACCACCCGAAAACAATCCAACCGTTTGCAACACCTTGTCATTTTTAAAATTGAATCCTCCGAGATAGGTCCGGATTTCCCGTTCGCTAAGCCTCGCATCCAGCCGCTGTAAAATAAGCAATGCATTAGCCTCCATGTCCAGCTGTTCAAGCTGGTGCTGGGCGAAATAGCCTACCTTCAGGTCTTTCGATTTATCTACCTGCCCACCCTGGGCCTGTATTTGGCCAGCCAGTAGTTTAATGAAAGTTGACTTGCCGGCACCGTTAAGCCCCAGCAATCCAATTCTCTCGCCCGGTATCAGGGAGAAATCTATACCACTCAATACCGTCTTGTGTCCGTATCCAGCGATGACTTTATCCAGCCGTATTAGCGAACTCGGCATCGACCGGGGCGTTCTGAATCGAAAGCGGAAAGGCGAATCGACGTGTGCAGGGCCAATGAGCTGCATTTTTTCCAGCGCCTTAATGCGGCTCTGAGCCTGGCGCGCCTTGGACGCCTTGGCCCTGAATCGGTCGATAAAGTGCTGCATGTGTGCAATCGACTGTTGCTGCTTGTTATAACTGGCCTGTTGCTGTGCCAGACGCTCGGCTCGGGTTATTTCGAAGGCAGAATAATTTCCTCGATACAATGCAATTGTCTGTTGTTCCACATGCGCGATCTGATCAACCACTGCATCCAGAAAATCCCGGTCATGCGATATCAACAAAAGTGTTCCCTGGTATTGCCGGAGCCACTGTTCGAACCAGATTACCGCATCCAGGTCCAGGTGATTAGTCGGCTCATCGAGCAGTAATAAATCGGATCGACACATTAATGCCCGCGCCAGGTTCAGGCGCATAACCCAGCCACCGGAAAAATGCTCCAGCGGATTTTCCATCTCGGTATCTTCAAATCCCAAACCCGACATCAGTCTGGCTGCACGACTATAGGCCTGGTAACCATCGATCTCTTCTAATCGGTTGTGACAGGCTGCGATTTGATTGGCCTCATCCTTTTTCTCGGCATCGGCCAGTTTTGCCTGGACCTTACGCAGTTCCAAATCCCCATCGATAACAAAATTAATTGCCGCCTGCTGGGTTAAATGCGTTTGCTGCGCCACGTGCGCAATCACCCAGTCATCCGGCATTCTAAAATTACCCTGATCGGCCAATATCTGTTTTAGAATCAGAGAAAACAGGGACGATTTACCGGTACCATTAGCCCCCGTGAGCCCAATTTTTTGGCCGCTATGCACAGCAAACGATACCCCTTCGAATAACAAAGTGGGGCCCCTGCGCAGGGCGAGATTAGAGAATTTCAACATAAGCTTAAGGGCCTGGCGTTACCAACAGGTCCGCCATTGCAAAGTATTCCCGAGATATCCCGGGATTAATGTATTTGTGAAATTAAGTATTTTTTAGTTTCGTATTTACAAAATACGGTAAGATAGAATCCCAACCAGAAGGACGTTTAGCGTATGAATATGGAAAAATACTACCAACTTGATAATTCAAAATTGTCCTTTACGCGACAACAGGCAAGTGATTTTGCCAAGTTAGTCGCCGGCGATTTTAACCCAATTCACGATCCCGAGTCGAAGCGATTTTGTGTCCCGGGGGATTTGCTATTCGCAGTGATCATTCGACACTATGGTTTACGCCAGGTTATGGGTTTTTCTTTTTCAGGCATGGTCAAAGATAAGGTGACGCTATGTTTGCCGAAGGTGCAGGCACGCGAAATTTCAATCTACGACGATAATGACAAAAAATACCTCGACATTTCATGCAATGGTGAGGCCAGTCAGGACCCGGCA
>JAPUFZ010000205.1 GCA_027293245.1 Gammaproteobacteria bacterium | reverse complement strand
GTACAGGGCCCCAATGCTCGCGGTAAGGCACTTTCCATCTTTAGCGAAAACCAGCGCCCAGCGATAGAACCCCTCGGTCGATTTATGGCTACCGACATTGGCGATTATTTTGTTGCGCGTACCGGTTATACCGGTGAGGATGGTTTTGAAATACTAATGCCGGTGGACATGGCCGGCGACTGCTGGAATAAATTACTCGATACCGGGGTCAAACCCTGCGGTCTTGGCGCGCGTGATACCTTGCGCCTGGAGGCGGGTATGAGTCTGTATGGTACCGATATGGATGAGACAACCAGCCCCCTGGTTTCAGGGTTGGGCTGGACTCTTGCCATTTCAGATGAACGAAATTTTATTGGTAAGCAGGCCCTCGAAGCGGAGCTAAAGCGGGGCATAATGCAGCAATTGGTCGGCCTGGTACTGAAGGACAGGGGGGTACTTCGTAACCATCTCAAAGTTATTACCAGTGGCGGAGACGGAGAAATTACTTCCGGAAGTTTTTCACCAACCCTGGGTAAGTCTATTGCTCTGGCGAGGATACCATCAGGCATAGTGGGCGAAGTCGAAGTTGAAGTTCGAAATAAAAGATTAAAAGCAGACATTGTTAAAATCCCTTTTGTACGTCAGGGCAAATCAAATATTTAGCTAATGGGAGAAAGTAAATGAGTAATGTTCCATCCGAATTAAAATTTCTGTCGTCACACGAATGGGTTTCGGTTGATGGTGATGTAGCGACAATTGGAGTTTCAGACCACGCCCAGGAATTACTCGGCGACCTGGTTTTCGTCGAATTACCCGAGACCGGTAGTGCGGTTTCTGCGGGCGACTCGGTCGCAGTTATTGAATCGGTGAAGGCAGCGTCGGACACCTATGCGCCGGTTTCAGGTGAGATTATTGAAGTCAATGTAGAGCTTGAGGATTCCCCCGAACGCATCAACGACGACCCCTACGGTGACGGCTGGATGTATCGGGTAAAGATGGACGATCCTGGTGAAGTGGCTGACTTGCTGGATGCTGATTCTTATACGAATGCTATAGCGGACGAATAGTAACAGCCGACAGCCCCTGCTGGCTGAATAAGGAATAAAATTATGGCAGATAGTGGCCCCGGGGGTTTCAGCCGGGTAGTGAAGGCGACTCAGTACTCCTGGCGAGGTTTGCGGGCTGCCTATCAACACGAAGAGGCCTTCAGGCAGGAACTCTGGTTGAGTCTGATTTTGATTCCGATGGGCTTTTGGCTAGGCCAGACCGGCATGGAAAAGGCCCTGTTGATAAGCAGTGTAATGCTGTTGCCCCTGGTAGAGATGCTCAACTCTGCTATCGAGGCAGTAGTTGATCGTATCGGCGACGAACATCACGAACTGGCGGGTAGGGCCAAGGATATGGCCTCGGCAGCGGTGGCGATCGCTATCGCGCTTATGGTTGTCGTCTGGCTTTTGATTTTACTTGGTTAATAAGATCCTCCCGGCGGAAAGGCGTTAATCAAGCCCATTTCCGCGAGATTATATCGCCTCGATCAGGCATAATTTCAATACTGATTTAGAAGTCCCCAATTATGATCGCTTACCCTGAAATTGACCCGATTGCCGTCTCTATCGGACCACTCAGTATCCACTGGTATGGGCTGATGTACCTGATTGGTATCGCCAGTGCATGGTGGATTGGTAAGCGACTCGCTCAACGGCCGTGGAGTGTCGTCGGTCCGGAACAAGTAGATGACCTGGTGTTTTATGGAGCGCTTGGTGTGGTAATCGGTGGGCGAGTAGGTTCGGTCATTTTTTACAATTTTCCCAGTTTTATCGATAATCCATTGTATTTGTTCAAGGTTTGGGAAGGCGGGATGTCCTTTCATGGGGGTTTTTTGGGGGTTCTGGTAGCGATGGAGTGGTATCGAAGAAAAATTGGCTGCAGTTTTTTCCAGTTAACCGATTTCATCGTACCGATGATACCCCTGGGCCTGGCGGTAGGTCGTTTGGGTAATTTTATCAACGCAGAGCTGTGGGGCGCTCCCAGCAGTCTTCCCTGGGCAATGAAACTTTCCTGTGAGCGGTTCCCGCCTGATCGCTATATTGATTTTGCCGGCCCCCTGTGTTTCAGTGCGCGCCATCCGACACAGTTGTACGAAATGTTACTCGAGGGACTGTTATTATTTGCAATTCTGTGGATTATTTCGTCAAAACCGAGGCCGGTAATGACCGTGTCGGGTTATTTTCTGATGCTATATGGAATTGCCCGCTGTGGCGTCGAACTAATCCGTTTACCCGATGCGCATATCGGTTACCTGATGAATACCGATTGGCTGACGCGAGGCATTGTATTATCGGTGCCGATGATACTATTTGGTTTTATATTTATTATTTACGCTCAAAGAGAAAACCCTAATGCAACAATATCTTGACTTGATGCGCCACGTCATCGAAAACGGTAGCGAGAAGAACGATCGCACCGGTACCGGCACCCGGTCGGTTTTCGGTTACCAGATGCGTTTCGATTTGAGTCAGGGTTTCCCCCTGATAACGACCAAAAAATTACACCTGCATTCAATCATTCACGAATTGCTCTGGTTTTTACAGGGTGACACTAATACTGCTTACCTGAAACGAAACAAGGTACGTATCTGGGACGAGTGGGCCGACAAAAATGGTGATTTGGGTCCTGTATATGGCGCCCAGTGGCGCTCATGGGCTGCACCCGATGGTCGTCGCATCGATCAAATCCAGCAGTTGATCGAACTGATCAGGACCACACCCGATTCACGCAGAATGATTATTAGTGCCTGGAATGTGGGTGAAATCGACCAAATGGCTCTGCCGCCCTGCCATGCTTTGTTTCAATTTTATGTTGCCGATGGGCGATTGTCCTGCCAGCTTTACCAGCGTAGCGCGGATATTTTTTTAGGAGTGCCTTTTAACATAGCCTCTTACGCATTGCTGGTATTAATGGTGGCGAGGGTAACCGGGTTGATGCCCGGGGATTTTGTTCATACTCTCGGCGATACGCATCTTTATACCAATCACATCCAGCAGGCGCGTTTGCAACTGTCGCGCAGGCCGTATCAATTGCCGAAAATGAGTTTGAATTCAGAGGTGAATGATATACTGGCATTTCGCTATGAAGACTTCGAGTTGCAGGATTATCAATGCCACGAGCATATCAAGGCAGCGGTCGCCGTTTGAGGCTATACTCCATTAATGATTTAGATTCTAAATTCAGGCAGGTTCCGAGCTATGACTGATTCTCAGTTAAATAACATTACCGTGGAGGTTGAAACCCACTATATCGAGGAGCAATCATTTCCCGATAAGAACTATTTCGTATTTGCCTACACCATCACGATAAGGAACATGGGTCAGCAATCTGCCCAGTTACTGACTCGGCATTGGGTGATTACCGATTCGAATCACAAGGTGCAGGAAGTCAGGGGTGACGGTGTTGTCGGTGAACAGCCGACCCTGGAGCCTGGTGAGCAGTTTGTTTATACCTCTGGAACCATGCTCGAGACATCAGTTGGCACCATGAAGGGCAGTTACCTGATGCGGGCGGACGATGGCTCTAAATTTGATGCGCCTATCGAGGAATTTGTTTTATCTACGCCACGAGTTCTTCACTAGCCACACGACCTGCCATTCGCCTGACAGGAGTCGGTTAGCCGATGGCTGTGTATGTTATAGGCGATGTACAGGGTTGTTATTCGCAACTCAATCGATTACTGGATAATATCAGATTTGATCAATCCTCTGATCAATTATGGTTTTGTGGAGATCTGGTAAATCGTGGTCCGGAATCATTAAATACCCTGCGTTTCGTGCATTCACTAGGAGATTCGGCAATTTCCGTTCTGGGGAATCACGATCTTCATCTGCTGGCTAAATTTCACACCGAACAGGTGGTAAAGAAATCGCATTCGTTATCGGAGATTCTCGACAGTCCAGACTGTGAAGAACTCATGGCCTGGTTACAATCGAGACCGTTTGTTCACTTTGACCGTGAGTTAAACTTTTTGCTCGTTCATGCGGGCATACACACGGACTGGGATTTGCCTCAAATCCTGGAATATGCCCATGAACTGGAAATGGAACTACAGGGAGATAATAGTAAAATATTTTTCCGCCAGATGTATGGCGACAAGCCGGACCGTTGGTCGCAGGGTTTGACCGGCGTCGAGCGTTTGCGATGCATGACCAATATTTTCACACGCATACGTTTTTATACTGCTGATGGCCGGTTTGAATACAATGCCAAGGGTAGTCCGCGTGCGCATGCTGACCAGGGCCTGATTCCCTGGTTCGAAACGAACCATCAACTCGATCACTCGATAAAAGTTGTATTCGGGCATTGGTCAACCCTGCAGGTTGGTAACTACGGGAATCACTTTGCGGTGGACGGGGGCTGCGTCTGGGGAGGTAATTTCACTGCGCTGAGGATCGATTCAGCCGAGCCCCGGTGGTTTAGTATCGACTGCGATTCTGTAATGACCACCCATTAGACAAATGACGACCTGAAAATGTGAAATTTGTCTTAAACAGACCCATTTATCACCTAAACCTTACCTTTCGGTCTTAATGTTAATAGTTGGCAACAGTATGATGTCATATAACAGTAGGGTATCTATACTTTCATTAACTGCACGGTGTTTACATGGGTTTCAACCGTCGCGAAATAGTCCAGATGTTGAGACACGAAAACGAGTTACTTAAGGCCCGTAATCGGCATATTAGTGACAAGTTAATTCGATATCAACAGGCGTTCCGTGCGCTTAACCGCATGGACGATACGATGCGTGGTCTTTCGAAGGAGATCGACGTAGAGAAGTTGGTTAATGAATTATTAAGCCTCGCCTTACACGCAAGTGACTCTGAAAATGGCTCGTTAATATTTATTGACGAGGAGGCCGGGGAACTGGTATTCGTGGACGTGATTGGAGAGGCCCGGGATCATTTGCTCAATCACCGCATAAAAAACGATGTCGGCGTAGTCAGCCACGTCGTCAAGACCCGGAAAGCGGTGCTGGTAACCGATGTACAAAAATCATCACGGTGGTCATCAGAAGTCGATCAGGTTGTCGGATTTAAGACCCAGGCGTTGATGTGTGCGCCTTTGTACAGCGATGATAAAACCTACGGAGCGATCGAAGTGATAAATAATAATAATATAGAAGACTTTGATGAAAACGATCTTGCGATATTGCGGGTTACTGCGCGGTTTGTCAGTCAGGCATTACAGAAGGCGGAGCAAGTAACCCGGTTAGTAGATAAATAACCCGGCCAGGGACCCTGAATAGTCAAGGGGTGTCGTAAAACGACTTTTTACGACACCCTCTCAGGCTGCGAAGGCACCGGCAATTTGGAGCAGGTCTTTTATAGTGTACTGTCTGTTGCCCAACACTATCGCCTGGTTGAGTTGCACATAGCCTTCCATGAAAGAGATAAGTTTTCTATTTTTAACCAGGTAGGTGCCGTTAGTAGAACCAAGGTCGCGCAGATAAATCTCGCCCTCCATAACCTGAATTTCAGCGTGCCGTTTGCTTACCGCCGGGTCATTGAGATAGATGTGACCTTCTCTACCTATTATATAGGTTCGGCTTTCCAGTTTTTTGATCTCCCGGTCCAGACTACTATCCATACTTAGGCGATCCTTTGTTTAGTAGAATTATAACGATTAACTTATGTAACCATTAAGATTAGCCTATTTTTGGGTGAATTACTCGCACAAATTTTATAAAAGAGTACCGATAAAGGTTTTTTCCGTCGGCGTCAAAATCCTTGCGTGACGCCAGGTTCCACTGCTCAGTGTTTATTTCAGGGAACCAGGTATCACCGTTAAAAACATGGTGTATTAAAGTCAGATAAATGCAGTCGGCAGAATCGATTGCCTGCTCGTACAAACTGGCGCCACCAATTAGCATGACTTCATCGGCATTCCCGGCCAGCCTGGTTGCCTGCTCAAGACTGGGTGCTATATCACAGCCAGGAGCATCATATTCAGGATTACGCGTGACGACGATATTTTGTCGTCCAGGCAGCGCCTTGCCAATCGAAGCAAAGGTCTTTCTACCCATAATGATCGGCTTACCCATGGTAGTTCGTTTGAAGAATGCCAGGTCCGCAGGCAGATGCCAGGGCAGGGCATTATCCTTACCTATTAGTCGGTTGCTGTCCATGGCGCTAACCAGGGAAAGCATGGGCCTGGATTGCATAAATCACCCTTTAACTATGCTTTGAATGACAGGGCTCGTTAAAGTGTCCATTTCGTCTTCGCCCTCGCCAGATTCGCATAATCTTGCAGGCTTAGATTTTCGGCGCGAAGGCGAGCATCAATCGCACAGGTTTTAATGATTTCATTATCGACAACTGATTTTAATGAATTTGTAATGGTTTTGCGACGCTGGGCGAAGGCAGCTTGCACTATCTCCGAAAATACCTGGAAATCCTTTATACCGACGATCGGTTTCGGGTAGGGGGTCATACGTATAACGGCCGAGTCTACCCTGGGAGGTGGTGTGAAACTAGCGGGGGCCACGTCAAATAAATACTGGCAATCACAGTAGTTCTGAATCATCACCGAAAGGCGGCCATAGTTGCGCGTACTGACCTCAGCGACGATACGTCGGGCAACCTCCTTTTGCACCATAAAATGCATATCCTGAATCTTTTCGATCGAATCGAGTAAATGGAACATTAATGGGGTAGAGATGTTGTAAGGCAGATTACCGACGATCCGAAAGGGCCCGCCAGACAAACTATCCAGTTCAAACTTCAAAATGTCGGCGTTAACTATTTCCAGTTCTTCGCCGGCGCCTGCCTTTTTCTGTAACAGGGGAATCAGGTCGCGGTCCAGCTCGACTGCAGTCAGATGTTTGCATTGTTTGAGCAGTGGGAAGGTTAACGCACCTTGTCCTGGACCAATTTCAACTAGTTGATCATCTTCCCGGGGGTCGATGGCACGAATAATTTTGTCAATTATATTCTTGTCATGCAGGAAATGCTGACCAAATCGTTTACGAGCTCGAGGCATGCTTGTCGACGCAGGCTGACTGAAATATGGCCAATTGGATAGCAGACAACAGGCTACCCGGGTCTGCTTTGGAACTGCCAGCCAGGTTCAGGGCGGTACCATGATCGACCGAGGTTCGGACAATGGGTAGCCCCAGGGTGCTATTGACGGCCCGGTGGAAGCCTGCGTGTTTCAAAACCGGCAATCCCTGGTCGTGGTACATGGCCAGTATAACGTCAGCATCGCTCAAAGCCAGGGGCGTAAATACAGTATCAGCCGGGTAGGGGCCACTGATATTGAGACCTTTTTGTCGCAGTATTTTGATGGCGGGAGAGATGCTTTCAATTTCTTCATTACCGAGATAGCCGTTTTCGCCGGCATGCGGATTGAGTCCGCAGACTTTGATATGCGGATTATCGATGGCAAATTTTGATTTCAGCTCCTGATCGAGGATTTCTGCTATTTGTATGATTAACCCGGTGTTGATGGCATCCGCGACCTTTCGCAGCGGCAGATGGGTGGTTGCCAGGGCGACTCTGAGCTGGTCGGTGGTCAGTAACATGACGGGTTTCATGCCACCGCAAATTTCGGCTAAAAATTCTGTATGACCACTAAATCCAATGCCAGCCCGGTTGATGATTTCTTTTTGCACCGGCGCGGTCACCATGGCGTCAAACTCCCGGGTCAGAGTGCCGTTACAGGCGCGTTTTATCAGTTCCAGTACATAGCCTGAATTAGCCGGGTTCAGTACCCCGGCTTCGCATGTCTCGGAAAGGGGGATATGCAATAACTCGATATGGGTCGAATCATCCGGATTTTGATCGCACTGATATTCGACAAACTGGAGTTTCGAATTGAGTGCCCGGGCTCGTGTCTCGATCAAATCTCGATCGCCGATGACTACCAGTCTTGCCGAGAATTGACTGGTCTCAATACCGGCAATAATATCGGGTCCAATTCCTGCCGGCTCACCGGAGGTAATGGCAATGCAGGGTTTAGCCCGCATGTGGGCTAGGTCCTGGCTTCGGGAAAAACAATGTAGGCCTCATCTCTGAGGCGTTGCTTCCAGATATCGAAAGCTTCGATTTGTCTTTGTTGCATTAGCTGTGCCTCGACCTTTCTGCGCTTGTTCCCGGCGGTTTCATCGACTATTCTTCTACCGGTTACCTCGACGATGTGCCAGCCAAACTGGGAGTGGAAAGGTTCGCTGATCTGTTCCGGCTTCAGCCTGTCAGTTACCGCCTCATATTCAGGTACGGTACCGCCTGGGCTTATCCAGCCGATATCCCCGCCCTGGGACCCGGAGTTAAAATCGACTGAATAAAGACGAGCCAGGCTGCCAAAGTCTTCGCCGACCAGAATTTGATTTCGCAATTGAAACAGGCGATTTTCGGCTTCTTCTTCGGAAATCAGATCGTTTGACTTAATTAGAATATGACGCGACCTCGTTTGTGCAATCAATACCTGTCCAACATCACGTCGATCGGCAAGTAA
>JAPUFZ010000204.1 GCA_027293245.1 Gammaproteobacteria bacterium | reverse complement strand
GATGAGCCCCTGGGTGCGCTCGACAAACGCCTGCGTGAAAATACCCAGTTTGAATTGATGAATATCCAGGAAAAACTCGGTGTTACCTTTGTTGTCGTCACGCATGACCAGGAAGAGGCGATGACCCTGTCGACCCGTATCGCGATGATGGATGCGGGTCGATTCGTGCAGATCGGCACACCGACTGAAATCTATGAATTTCCGGAATCCCGCCTGGTCGCCAACTTTATTGGCAGCGCCAACATGTATGAAGGCCGGGTAACGGAAACCGGACCCGATCATGTCATTGTGCAAAGTAAAGAACCTGAATGCGAGTTTTATGTCGATCATGGGTTTTCGGTTCAGGAAGGCAACAGGGTATGGGTCGCAGTTCGCCCTGAAAAAATCCGAATTTCAAAATCTGCGCCTGAATCACAGGGTTCCAATCAAATGAAAGGGGTCATCGACGATATCGGTTATCTTGGACAACAATCGATTTATCGAATCAGGCTGGCTGACGGAACCATCATCAAAATTACTTCGCCCAACCTGTCACGACCCAAAGAAGGGGTGCGGGCACTCGACTGGGAAGATGAAATTTACCTGGACTGGGATCCATCCAGTGTCGTGGTATTGACCAAATGATCAAAACCGACGAAATCGGCACCCCTGTTTCAGGTAAGACGATTTCGTCATTGAGCAAACGCCTGGCGCACAGTCTGCAACATAACTGGAAGTCTGTTGTTGTTTTCATCCCCTATTTCTGGCTACTGCTATTTTTCCTCGCGCCTTTTTTGATCGTATTAAAAATTAGCCTGGCCGAAGCGACGATTGCGAGCCCCCCGTTCCTACCTATGATCGAATGGGTCGATGAGGGCATTATCCAGGTTAAGCTGGTTTTCGATAATTTCACCTACCTCTGGGAAGACGATCTATATCTCAATACCTATTTAAACTCGATTAAAATATCGTCGATATCGACCGTGTTTTGCCTGCTCATTGGATACCCGATGGCTTATGCCATCGTCAGCGCCAGTTCCAGTTATAAAAACATTTTACTGATGTTGATCATACTGCCATTCTGGACTTCGTTCCTGTTACGCGTCTACGCCTGGATGGGGTTGCTGGCCGACCAGGGCACGATCAATAACCTGTTGATATTTCTTGGCATAATCGACGAACCGATGCGACTGCTCTACACGCCTTTTGCTGTCTATGTCGGCATCGTTTATACCTACTTGCCATTTATGATCCTGCCGCTTTATGCCAATATGGAAAAGCTCGATATAACCCTGCGTGAGGCGGCGGCTGACCTGGGTGCAAAGCCTGCGACGACATTTCTAACGGTCACCCTGCCGCTGACGATTCCAGGTATTATTGCCGGCTCATTACTGGTTTTTATTCCCGCAACTGGTGAATTTGTGATTCCTTCTCTACTCGGAGGAGGTAATGTGCTGATGATCGGCCATTTACTCTATAGTGAGTTCGCTGCCAACGTCGATTGGCCAGTCGCTTCAGCGGTCGCAATAGTACTAGTGATATTACTGGTCCTGCCGATGATGTTGTATCAGCATACCCAGGCTAAACAGGTGGCAGGTTAGGCCATGCACAGCACTGGTAAGCGCTCAAGATTTTTATTTACGGTCACCTGCTTTGGGCTGGCATTTCTTTACATTCCAATGATCATGTTGATCATTTATTCATTTAATTACTCCAAAATCGTACCGGTTTGGGGTGGTTTTTCCACACGTTGGTATGGCGTGCTGTTCCAGAGTGAAGCAATCTGGACATCGGTATTATTGAGTTTGAAGATAGCCACGGTCAGCGCCACCTTTGCGACGCTGCTCGGAACGCTGGCTGGCCTGGCACTGGTGCGATTCGGAAGTTTCAAAGGCCGCACCCTGTTTACCGGCATGATTACCGCCCCGTTGGTAATGCCCGAGGTAATTACCGGGCTTTCGTTATTGTTGTTGTTTATTACCCTGGGTGATTTGATCGGCTGGCCGGGAAAACGCGGGTTCACGACTATCACGATCGCGCATATTACCTTTTCGATGGCCTATGTCGCGGTCATTATTCAGTCACGTCTGGTGGGCATGTCACAAGACCTGGAAGAAGCAGCACAGGACCTCGGCGCAAAACCATTTCGGGTGATGGTTGATATTACCATGCCCCTGATCGCACCAGGTATGCTGGCGGGATGGTTACTGGCCTTCACTTTATCACTGGACGATTTGATTATCGCCACCTTCGTATCGGGTCCGGGGGCTGTGACCATGCCGATGTTGATCTATTCACGGGTTCGTCTGGGCTTGCGGCCCGATATCAATGCGCTAGCGACTATCATTATTCTTGTCGTCGCCACAGGTGTACTATTAGCCGGCTGGATAATACTGCGTCAGCAAAAGCGGCGCGAACTCGAATTGGCGATGTCGAGCGAAGAAGTCTAGAACCGGCCGCGTGACTAACCGGGGTCGCGTCGCAGGGCCTGGCACATACAGTGTACACCACCACCACCCGGTGTGATCATCGAAACATCCGGGTCGTAAATTTCAAGCCCAAGCGCGCGCGCCTTTTGCTTTAATACCAGGCTTTTTTCCGGCAACAGGATTCGGTCATTTCCGAGGGCGACGACATTGCAGCCAAGCGCGAGCGTATCCTGAAATGGAACCGAGACAATCTCGATTTGCTTCGACTTCAACCAGTCCACTATTTCCGGATCGGTCGATTCAAGGCATACCGCGGCCAGCTTCGGTGCCAGCATGACGACCATCAGATCGATGTGCACGTAAAAAGGATCGATGTCGGTGAGCATGACTTCCCAGCCCTCGGCTTCAAACCACGCCTGCAATTGCAGGGCTGACCCTTGCTGACTTCTACCCTCATCGCCTTCCCAACCGATCAACACGATACCCGGTTCGATGACATTGAAATCGCCGCCTTCAAAAGTCCCTGCAGTGACATAGTCATAAATCGGGATACCGAGGCGTTCGTAGGTCTCGATCGCGCGGTAGTTTTCGCCGCGACGCCACCAGTTCGCCATACTCGTGATGATTGCACCGAAGGGCGTCATTACCGAAGAATCACGCGCAAACACCTGGTAGGGTAATTCCGAATCAGGCGCATGCAGGTGTACCTGGACGTCCGCCGATTCATAGGCAGCCACCATCTCGGCATGCTGCTGCCTGGCAACCTCGGCATTGAAATCGTAGTTTCTGCGGATACTTTTCTTCGATACTGAACTGGTTTCCAGCCATTTGTAATGATCGGCGGGGCCGAGCAAAACATCTCTTAACACGCCATATTCGCTATCGACCCCCCATTTCTGCAGTACCGGTGTACCGCCGCCTTCCTGTCTCGTGCGCAAACTAAATTCTGTATTCATGACTTCTCTTTTATTAAATTATGTGATCACTATTAATCGAAAAAACCAGTGCTTGCCACTCCTGGCCGCCAATAAGAAAGCCTTTTAAATTCTCCTGTCAGGCTCTTTCA
>JAPUFZ010000203.1 GCA_027293245.1 Gammaproteobacteria bacterium | reverse complement strand
CTCCATAAACACACTGAGCGGATCGGGTTTATAGTCACCGAAGGACGGACACTCGTGATAACCGAGACCCTGGTATAAACCGATCGCTTCCGCCTGCCCTGAACCGGTTTCAAGCCGGCAGAGCATTATTTTACTGTCGATCAAAAACTGCTCCAACGCGCTCATGATCAACCGGGAAACCCCCTGACCACGCTGGCGGGGGTCGACAAACAGGTTTTTTATTTCACCGTAGGGCGGAGACGCATCAACTTTTTTAACCGCGCCAATACCGAGTAGTTTGCGCTCAAGATAAGCACCGATGAAATAAATATCTGCTTTTAGTAACCGCTGCGGATCTTCCTGGTGATTACTTTCGGGCGGATAGAGCTCGGCCATATACCGACGTGAAAGTTGAATCAGGGAGTCAACATCGTCCGAAATTATCTCTATTGGCTTTATTTGCATACGAACTCCTTTCGGGTTTTTCCGGCGAACACCTGGTCGGTTAAAATCGCAATGACAGGCAACTCAATCCGCCGTCGAGCTTTTCAAATTCGGATACATCGAGTTCGATCACCGAATATCCCAGTGTACGAATTTTTTCGCTGGCATGCGGGTGACCCGTTGCAATCAATACGCGGCCATTAATCCAGACACAATTAGCCGCACGACGTTCAGAATGCTCGATTTCAATCCGATTGAACCCTGAAAGTTCCGGTCGGTCGACTAGCTCACCGCTTACCACCAGATTATTATTTTCCAGGTAGGCAACGGATGATTTGAGGTGCAGTGCCTCGCTAATCGACAGCGTAGATCCACTGTAGCCTGCTGCCTGTAAATAGGTGATCATCTGCGACGCACCATCCGTGCTGGTGCGTTCAGACAAACCGATATAACAGTGATCACCAACCATCATGATATCACCGGCATCGACTGTGCCCGGTGGTTGAATCGCATCTACCTGGTCGTAGAATTCCCGCAGCAGGGTCGCAATTTCGACCACCTCACCCTGTCGTGACCGCGCACCCGGATTGGTCACCACCGCGCAACGCGGCATCAATAAAGCCGTATCTTCGACAAACATCGAGTCGGCATAACGTTCGTCCGCATCTATCACCGTGACCTCTAATTCGCAGGATTCCAGCACCTCGATATATTGCTGATGCTGCCTCAGTGCCAGCGCGTAATCCGGCTCACCCAGTCCTGCCGTGGTGATACCATCGATAAGGCTTGTTGGCGGTGTACGTACAATTGCTTTACTAAACATCATTAAACTCGTGCCATCTTTATTAATTTGTAGCTTAACTGGCCCAATAATCACTCACTGCCAGTCGAATACGGGTCACTGCCTGCTCTACAATCGATCGCGGGCAACCGAAGTTCAGGCGCATAAATCGCCCGTCACCGAACTCACGTCCTGCCGACAGGCCTACTCCAGCCTTCTCGAAAAACCTTGCCGGATTATTGAGCCCGAGTTCAGACACATCGATCCAGGCCAGGTAAGTCGCCTCGATCGAATCGAGCCTGAGACCCCGAATCGAATTGATTTCGCGCAGCAAATAGTCGCGATTTTCCCGCAGGTAGGCGAGCTGTTGCTGGTTCCAGTCATCACCCGATTCATAGGCAGCCTGCGCGGCAACATACCCCAGGGCAGCGACGTAGGGCACAATACCCTGCTTCGCCTTTTTATATAGACGTCGCAATTTCCGATTCGAGATGATCGCAAATGAACAACCAAGTCCTGGTGTATTAAAGGTTTTGCTCGGTGCCATCAGGGTGATGCTGCGATTTTCAATTTCGCTGTTCAGCGAGGCTATCGGTATGTGTTTTTTATCCGCGTCGAGAATCAGGTCGCAGTGAATTTCATCCGAGCAGACAATCATATCCCTGGCCACTATCAGCTCGGTCAGGCGAGTTAGCTCTTCGCTCGTATAAACCGACCCACCGGGATTATGGGGATTGCACAGGAGTAAAAGTCTGTCGTTATCGTTTATATTTTGCGCCAGCCATTCCAGATCCAACACCCATCGCTGGTCGGACTGGATCATCGGGATTGGCCGCCGGGTACGATCGCTAAGTTCGGGCGCTTCGGTGAAAGGCGGGTAGACAACCGAGGGAGTGAAAACGCCATCTCCACTCGATCCCACGATTCGACAGGCCAGGTTTAGTCCATTTACGACCCCTGGTTGCCAGACCAGCCACTCCGGCCTGATTTGCCACCGATACAATCGCGCCATACGCTCGACTACGATTTCAATTAACTCTTTTGGCGCTTCCGTATAGCCAAAAACCCCGTGCTCTATACGCCGAGACAACGCATCGGCAATGCCTGGGGCTATGCGAAAATCGGTGTCAGCAACCCACATGGGCAATATATCGGTATTCTTATATTTTCCCCACTTCACGCTGTCGCTATTTCCGCGATCGGCGAAAGTGTCAAAATCGATTGGTTTCGTCATACTCGTTGGTCAATATTAAATGCGCCGACTATTGAAGCACGCTGAACGCTATGAGTCAGCGAATTTTTAGCTAAGATGCTAGCACGACATTTTGCTCGATGCTGCCGAATATATTGACGCCATGGGTATCCAGCATTTCTATTTTTACCTGGTCGCCTGCCTGTAGAAAAGGGGTCGATGGCTTGCCCTCTCGAATGGTTTCTATCATGCGCAATTCGGCGATGCAGGAATAACCCACACCTCCTGCTGCTATCGAAGTATCCTGCCCGGTACCTTGCCTGTTGGATACCGTACCGGAACCAATGATGGTGCCGCTTCCGAGGTTTCTTGTTTTTGCCACATGCTGGATCAGCTGGGCAAAATTAAAGGCCATGTCCTTGCCGGCATCCGGTCGCCCAAACATCTGTTCATTAACGTAGCTGATCAGCGGGAGTTGCAGTTTCGCGTCAACCCAGTACCCGCCAAGTTCATCCGTTGTCACTGCCACCGGTGAAAAACTGGTTGCCGGTTTTGACTGGTAAAAACCGAACCCCTTTGCTAACTCATCGGGTATCAGCCCGCGCAACGACACATCGTTTACCAACATCAGCAACTTGAT
>JAPUFZ010000202.1 GCA_027293245.1 Gammaproteobacteria bacterium | reverse complement strand
TCGCTTTCTGTATAGTTCTCGACCTGGTGGTAGACATCGATCA
Source organism: Gammaproteobacteria bacterium (assembly GCA_027293245.1). Lineage (GTDB taxonomy): Bacteria > Pseudomonadota > Gammaproteobacteria. The sequence goes on along the minus strand of JAPUFZ010000202.1, from coordinate 3,175 downwards.
GAAAGTCGCCACGCTTAAAACGGTAGGTTTTGACGACATTGATACCCTTTACTGACCAGAAAAGTGGCACTATCAACTCATCATCCCCATCCTGGAGGACATAATCGTATTTTTCTACCTGGTAAATACTATGGTGAGTAGGCGCGGTATTGCTGCGGTTTCTGAGACCGCTTTGTATTATATGGACGGAGTCCGGGTCGCTATGGATGATTTCCAGCCCTTTATCCGGCTGGTCCAGGGAAATCGGATACTGCTTCAGCTTTAATGAGCGTATGACGCCACCTTTGCTATCGATTAATACAGTTACAACATCCGTCTCAACAGTGATTAGTCGGCCCGGGTCGAGGGAGGTGCCGGTTTGCTGATCATCGCTGATAGTCGTCCCCAGGCCTTCGGCCTGATCGGGTAAATCCAGGGTGCTTGAAGTATCATCGATCGGCTGGCTTATTACACTGGTGTCGCCGGTTTCAGTGCTGACCACCGGTTGTGGACCATAATCCAGTTGCCATTGCTGCCACATCAGCATGCCGACGAAAGCAAGCGCGGCGAATAGAAAAAGCCGTGTATTATCCATCGAGTCTGCTCTGCGCTGAGTTCAAATTCTTATGCTGAGCTTGCCTGGCGTCTGGCACTGGATCGTAGCCCCCGGCATGCCAGGGGTGGCAGCTGGATATACGTTTTGTGGCGAGCATCAAACCCTTCACCACGCCGTGCTGCTGAATTGCTTCAATTGCATATTCCGAACAGCTCGGGGTATAACGACAGCTGCTTGCCATTAGAGGGCTCAACAGATACTGATAGATTCGTATCGGGATTATCAGGAGTTTTCGCATTGTTTAATGACGCTATTCCAGTGTTTTTCCAGGCTTTCGTTCAGTTGCGCACTGTCGATTAACATAATTTGTCTTCGCACCATAATCACCATATCTCTCGCTGGCAAACGGTGCTGATTTTTTCGGAAGCTTTCCCGAAATATTCTTTTCAACCGGTTTCGGGTCACCGCTTTCTGAATTTGTTTTCTAGCAATCGCAAATCCGATCCTCGGACCGGCGCCCGGCGCATTACCGACCAATATTGTTATAGCGGCATCGCCTACACGATTATTATTATTGAAAATCTGCTGATATTCCCTGGCTCGTGTCAGCCTTGCCTGCCTTGGGAACGATTCCCCGATCTGGTTTCCCACAATTTCTAAGCACTTTTTTTATGGCGTTAGACGCGCCCTACCTTTGGCTCTGCGCGCTTTTATAACGCTGCGCCCCCCGCGTGTTTGCATGCGGGCACGGAATCCATGTGTTCTCGCACGCTTTAAATTGCTAGGTTGGAATGTACGTTTCATGTCTTAGGCCTCTGCTTGTATAGCCTGTCTAAATCTACAAGGCGCGACAATGTACTGGTCTAGCCGTCCCACGTCAATATGTAAATACCTTATTCGTTATAAATTTTATATATAATCGCCAGTAATTTCCGTGCCTGCGCAGAAGAGAAATTTTTTGCACGATCAGCCATTGCCAAGGCTGTGGATAAGTATACTATTAAGTACTGTGGCATCGGCCTTGAAAATTAGTCAGGGGCTCCCTGCCCTGAGGCCGATTGGTCATCTGATAAAATAATATGATTTGGCGGCTGGGCTAAGGACTTCTATCTTCACCCGCGGCTCCGAACTATTCACTTGATTTTGATGCGAATTATGCGCTAAACGGACAAATTTTGAATTCTATCTGGCAACAATGTGTCAACTGTCTGGAAGGAGAAATTAGCGAACAGCAGCTCAATACCTGGATTTTACCACTGCAGGCGGAACAGGAGCTCAATACGCTAAAATTACTCGCGCCAAATCGTTTCGTAATGGATTGGGTGCGCAAGCATTTTCTTGAACGCATCAGTGAGCTGGTTACCAGCCTCGACGACAGCAAGTCGATCTCGGTCAATTTGTCCATCGGCTCGCAGACCAGGGCTAGAGCCAAAACACCACTGGATTCTGGTAATCAGGCCCCCAATAAAACGATTCATTCCAGCGGCCTGGATGATAAGCAAATATTTAGCAGTTTCGTCGAAGGTAAATCCAACCAACTGGCGCGCGCCGCTTCGATTCAGATCAGTAACAATCCAGGTTCCGAATACAATCCACTTTATATCTATGGGGGTGTCGGACTGGGTAAAACCCACTTAATGCACGCTATCGGTAACCGGATTAAACAAAAAAACCCCGACGCTAACGTACTTTACGTCAATTGTGAGCGTTTCGTATCTGATATGGTTAAGGCGTTGCAGCACAACAAAATGAATGAATTCAAAAATTCCTATCGCACTCTCGACGCACTGCTAGTCGACGATATTCAGTTTCTTGCCGATAAAAGTCGCTCCCAGGAAGAATTTTTTCATACCTTTAACTCACTTTATGAATCACGCGCTCAAATGGTTATTACCTGCGATCGGTTTCCCAAAGAGATCGAAGGCCTGGAAGACCGAATACGTTCGCGTTTGGGGTGGGGCCTGGCGGTAGATATCAAACCTGCAGATCTGGAAACCCGCGTAGCAATATTGAACAGTAAAGCCGAGTTGGTAAACGTACATTTACCCGAAGAAGTCGCTTTTTTTATTGCCGAGCGATTCAAATCCAATATCCGCGATCTCGAGGGTGCTTTGAAAAGGGTTATCGCCCACGCCCGATTTTCCCGACAGGACATCACCCTGGAATTCACCCGGCAGGCGTTAAAGGAATTGCTGGCAGTACAGGATAAGCTCGTAACGATAGAAAATATCCAGAAGCTGGTGGCGGAATATTACAAGATACGAGTAGCTGATTTACTTTCCAGTCGACGCAACAGGTCCATTACCCGACCCCGGCAGATAGCAATGTCTCTTGCCAAGACATTTACCCGGCATAGTTTGCCCGAAATCGGCAACGCTTTCGGGGGCAGGGACCATACCACGGTTCTGCATGCCTGCCGCAAGGTGCTCGAATTACGTGGAGAGGACCGCCGAATCGAAGAAGATTATGATAATTTACACCGCATTTTAAGCAATTGAATGTGGATTAAGGTGCCTTAGTGTGTGTAGTATGTGGATAAATGAGGGACAGGCGGCTGGCGGTGTTATTATCCCGATTTATCCACAGGTTACTGATAGTATGCAGACAGGTATGACCAACAAGAAACTAACGTAAGATATT
>JAPUFZ010000201.1 GCA_027293245.1 Gammaproteobacteria bacterium | reverse complement strand
GACGCTAAAAACGCAATCAATCCACTTGATCAAGGACAGTAACTGTCTCAGTTCCATTTCGTATAAATCAATATTTTTGATTTAGGAGCCCAAATTATAATGATTCGTGATACCAAAAACGAGCTATATAAGTCAACTTTCTTCTCAGTCTGACCATCTACTAGTACACTCGGACTATGACTAATTTTCAGAAAAAGTTCGACCCGCGGGTATGGGAAGTAGTCGACAACATACCACCAGGCCAGGTTATGGCCTACGGTGAAATCGCCCGCGCAGCTGGATATCCTCGATACTCGCGCATGGTGAGCGCAGCAATGAGTCGCTCACCTGAGCCACTGCCCTGGTTTCGAGTGGTTAGATCAGATCGAACACTCGCATTCGAGGTTGGATCTCCTTCATATCGTGAACAGTCGCAACTGCTTAAACTGGAAGGTGCTCATTTTGATGGCAAAAAAGTCATCACTATCGATCCGGCTACCAGTCTGGATAAATTGTTGTGGGGTCCCCAGGACTAGCCCGCATTTCTAACCAGGGGACGGGATGATCGCGCAGGGCTTTGGATTCACAAGGGATTTTCTGAAGGAGCGGAATAACCGTGCGTATTGCCTACTGAAGAAAATACCTTGTGGATTCAAAGAACAAGCGAGGGCCCGTCATCCTGGTGAGAAATGCGGGCTAGGCTCCTGCTGGAAATTTAATCAATTGGAGACTGCTAGATACTTAAAGCCGTTGCGGTGGTTATTCCTGCTATCCGTTGTTCTTGCCATTGGTGGTGCTTTCATCAAGAGCGCAGAGGCGAACGAATCGCTGTTCGGTCTGCCTGTATCCGAAATCGACGTGCTCGGCAACAAAAAGACCCAGTCACGCTTTGTCATCCTGTGGTCAAAAATTGAAATTAACCAACCGTTAAATCAGGCAATGCTTGATCAGGCACGTCAGGAAATACTTAATAAAGAACTCTTCAAAGAGGTGACCGTAAAAGCCGTAGCCAGCGGGGACAAGGTCAAGGTAGTCATTTCTCTGAAAGAAAAACGTTACACCCTGTTGTTACCCCGCTTTCGCCGTAACTCCGATGGCGATATTAAATATGGATTACGTTTAACCATGGACAATCTCAACGGCGGCGATCAAACCTTGCGGGCGCTGGTTGAGAGGGGTGAAGCAAGCACGGGGGAAGAATCTTCGCGTTATCGAATCGAGTACAGGATACCCCAGTACGGCCGGCCATATGAATACTATATGGCATTCGGCCAGGAAATCGCTAATACCGAAGATGCAGCCACTGGATTCACTAATGAAGTCTACAACGATTTTATTTCATTCTCGGTTTCGAGAAACTGGTACGTTTTCAATCTTCGGCAACCACTAAAGCTATTTACCGGTTTCACCTACCAGAGAATTAAATTGCGTGAGCCCTACCCTGAGCTACTCGATGAAACAGAACCCGGTAAATACAATCGAATCAACCTGAATGTTGAGTACGACGATATTTACTATGAAACCTACCGTCGCACCGGCCGCCGCTACTTCTTTACCTATCAACAGGGCCTGGAGGTTCTGAATTCAGACTTTGATACCAGCCTCTTTGAGATGGACGCTCGTTTCTATCACCCGATAAACGATCTGGATAATTTTAACTATCGACTATTCGTAGGTTTGTCGAACCATACCGCTTTTAACGACGAGAAATACAGCATAGGTAGTGCGCGAACCCTTCGCGGAATTAGTCGAGACTCCTTCTCAGGCGATGCACTGCTATTCGGCAATTTTGAGTATATAAAGGGTTTTAGAAAATACCGCAAGTTTCGTACCAGTGCTTTTATTGATATAGGCAATGTCTACGAGGATATAAAATCAATCGATATTACCGATTTACGCATCGGAGTTGGTTTGGGTTTGCGCTGGAAAGCCGTTTCCTTCGTTAGGACTGATTTAGTCGTCGATGTCGGTTACGATATCGATACTGGAAACATCAAGTTTTATGCAGGCACAAGGCTGAATTTTTAACGTGATCAATGAGTGGCTCCATTGATCTTGTACAATTATTGGCCGGACGCCTTAAATATTTGAAACGGGAAATACTATGAGTAGCACATTTGACTATGATTTGATTGCCCTGGGTGCCGGTAGCGGCGGTTTATCGGTGGTAGAGCGCGCCGCAAGCTATGGGCAGAAATGTGCCATTGTCGAACATGGAAAGATGGGTGGCACTTGTGTCAACGTCGGTTGTGTGCCGAAAAAAATCATGTGGTTTGGGGCCAATCTTGCACACTTGCTCGACGATGCCAAAAGCTATGGTTTTGATATCACTAATCGGGGTTTCGACTGGGCTCAACTGGTAGAGCGGCGCGAGGCATATATCAGTGGAATCAATGGCTGGTACCACGGCTATCTGAAGGATTTAGGTATTGACGAGCTGACCGGTAGCGCCAGCTTTGTCGACCCGCACTGTATTGAAATTGGGGACCAGCGTTACACTGCCAGGCATATCACCATAGCCACTGGCACCCGGCCGATTGTCCCCGACATTACCGGCGCCGAGCTTGGCATCACTTCCGACGGTTTTTTTGCTCTAAACCAGCGGCCTGATCGGGTCGCAATAGTCGGCTCGGGCTATATCGCTGTCGAGTTCGCCGGTGTGCTCAATTCGCTCGGAACCGAAGTCACCATGTATTTGAGGAAATCACATGTCCTGGGTCACTTCGATTCATTCCTGAGTTCTACACTGTTCAAGCAATTACAAACCGCCGGGGTCGATCTGAAGACCGAAAATCAGATTCGAAGCATCAGTAAGCAGGATGATGGATTATTGACCATTGAAGATATAAAAGACCAGACCCAGAAGGATATCGACCAGGTTATTTTTGCAATCGGCCGTAACCCAGATCACGGCTCGCTTAAAATCGAGAATTGCGGCGTCGAACTGGATCAACGGGGTTATATAAAAACCGACCTTTACCAAAACACCAGTGAAAAACACATCTTTGCCCTGGGTGATATCACCGGTCGGGCGCCATTGACCCCGGTCGCGGTTGCAGCAGGTCGTCGCCTG
>JAPUFZ010000200.1 GCA_027293245.1 Gammaproteobacteria bacterium | reverse complement strand
TTTAATAACTTCCCTGTTAATTCGGATAGACCTTAATCGGTTACACCTACCTGAAACCGTTACCCGCATGGATGGGGCGGTCCGACGCATCGGTGTCGAGCCCCCAGGGAAGGGACGGTCCGACGCTTCGGCACGGCGTGTTTTGTGGGCTTCCCCCCGAGCTAGCCTACGACTCCCCTCAACTATGCTTACCTAAAGCTCCTTAGCGGTATCGCGTAATAGGTTTTTCTGGATTTTGCCGGTGGCTGTTTTTGGTAGTTCGCCGAATACGACCTTTTTCGGTCTTTTGAAGCGCGCCATGTTTTCTTTGCAAAACTCAATGAGTTCGGATTCGGTGGCCTCTGCATTTGTTTTCAATTCAATGAATGCACAGGGCACCTCACCCCATTTCTCATCCGGCATGGCAACCACCGCGGCTTCACCAACGGCCGCATGCCGGTAGAGCACGCCTTCGATCTCGACCGAAGATATGTTCTCGCCGCCAGATATAATAATGTCCTTGGCGCGATCCTTGATCTGGATATAGCCATCGTCACAAACCACCGCGAGGTCGCCACTGAAAAACCAGCCGTCCTTGAATACTTTCGAGCAAGCCTCCTCATCTTTCAAATAACCCTTCATCACGGTATTACCACGAATCACGATTTCACCGATGGTTTCCGCATCCCAGGGCACGGATGCTCCAGTTTCGGGGTCAATCACGTCGACCGCCTCGGTCATCGCAAAGCGAACACCCTGGCGGGCCTTTAACTCGGCCTGTTTCTCGATACTTTGTTGAGCCCAGCTATCCTGTGCGGCCGACTGTAAAATGTGTCCGTAACTTTCGGTCAGGCCATACACGTGCATAATCTCGAAACCAAACTGGTTCATACTCTCGAGTACTTTGGCCGGTGGCGGCGCGCCCGCGGTCATCACCTGAATGCTACGGTCAAATCGTTTTTGATCGGATTCGGGCGCATTGGCTAGCATATTAAGAATAACCGGTGCGCCGCCAAAATGCGTGATCGCGTGCTCTTCAACCAGCTCGAACAGCAATTTGGGGCTAAACGCGCGCATACAGACTACCGTGCCGGCGAGTGCAGTCATGGTCCAGACATGGCCCCAGCCGTTGCAGTGAAACATCGGTACCGTGTACAGGTAACGCGGATGCAGTGGCAGGCCCCAGGATACGACCGTGCCCATGGTCATCAGGTAAGAGCCACGGTGATGGTAAACCACGCCCCTGGGCTGACCGGTGGTACCCGAGGTATAGTTGAGTGACAGCGCCTGCCATTCATCTTCGGGGGGCCGCCAGACAAAGCTATCGTCACCGTGTTCCACCAGGTCTTCGTAGAAGCTGTATTCGATGTCGTCGGGTAAAGCGGGTTTCTCGTTGGCATCGGCATCGTCGATGATGACGATTTCGGGTTTTAACCGGGTGGTTTCAAGCGCTTTCCGGAGGACGGGCCAGAGTTGGCGGTCACAGATAAATAACTTCGATTCGCCGTGGTCGATGATAAAAGCAACCGTGGCCGCATCGAGACGCGTGTTAATGGCATTGAGTACCGCGCCTGCCATCGGTATCGAAAAATGGCTTTCGAATATCTCGGGGGTATTAAACGCGAATACCGATACGGTATCGTTTTTACCGATGCCACGCGCGGCAAGGCTGGAAGCGATTCTAGTACAACGCGATCGTAGCTGCGACCAGTTGTAGCGTCGTTTATTGTATATTAAGGCTTCGCGCCGGGGATAAATATCGGCGCTGCGCTGGAGGAATGACAAGGGCGTTAAGGCGACAAAATTAGCCGGGTTTTGGGGTAATTGATCGTATTCAATAGTCATTATTTCCTCCCGCTATCCAATCTGTTGGTTTATTAATTACCCGTCAGGATATCCCATTAGTTTCTGATTGGCGAACCGGAGTCAAGCATTGAGTCGATCCGAATTCGAGTAGCCTCGGTCGCGATCAGGGTTAGAAACGAGCGTCGCTCCGCATCATAAAAATCCTGTTCACTCCAGATCGTGCCGGGATCGACATCACCGCCGGTAACGATACGCGCCATTTCGGTGCCGACATTGACGTCGTGCGGCATTAACAGGCCCTTGTCTCTCGATTCGACCAGCCATTCGCACATTTCTTCAAACACCGCTCTACCAGGCAAAACCAGATCAGGACGATCGAAGGCCAGCTGTCCGGAGGGGTTTTCGATTGCATTGATGGCGGCTGAAAGCAATCTATCGCGATTGATGATGAAGTGATCATTTGGTCGCAACATAGCCTGCTTTTTGGCGATAATCGGTGAAGTTGCTGTTTTTCCATAGCCCAGGTTCATGAATGCCTTCCAGCAGGCAGGGGTAATGTCGCCAGCACAGTCAAGCAGATCAATCCAGCGATACAGGGTTTCCTTGCAACCACCGCCGCCGGGAACTACACCGACCAGTGATTCAACCAGGCCCATGGTCGAGTTGGCATGGCAGATAACCTGTTTTGCGTGCAAAACCACCTCGAAACCGCCACCAATCGACAAGCCCACCGGTGCTGCGACGACTGGAAACTGCACCTTCGCCATGCGTTGTACGACGCTCTGGAAGTGGCTTAGAAACGCATCCAGTCCATCCATGTCTTCGTCACGAAAAAACTCTCGGACCGCGTGCAGATTAACACCACAGGAAAAGTGCTGGGCATCGTTGTGTAGGATTAAACCGCGCAGTTGATGCGATTCAACCTGATCGATGGCATCGTCGAGTATCGCCATCGAGTCGGCATCGAGAGCATTGGCCTTGCTGTGAAATTCAACCAGAACAATGCCATCGAGATCGTACCAGCTGGCAACTGCACAGCTATTACCTGGTTTGATGGTTTGTCTTTTTTCATTGAAACGAATAATGCCCGGAGCCCGCTTTATGCTCTGCCAGCGATTGCTGATCAATCTCGACTGTAGCGCACCGGCTTCGACCCGATAGAAACTCGAACCGGCAGCCTCGGCAAGGAAAACCGGCACCGGCATTTGATCCGCCTCGAGTCTTTGTATGAAGTAGTCGACGCCAATTTCATCGATTAATTCGAAAGGACCTTTAATCCAGTTGTAGCCAAGCTTCATCGCATCATCTATAGCCACCGGGCCGTCACCGACCTCGGGAATCAGCGCCGCGGCGTAACTTAAGGAACGCGACAGTATTCTCCAGGCATAGTGACCGTAAAGGCCGTCATCTTCGAGCAGGTATTTGACGCCCTGCTGCTCGGCCTTTAGCGCCAGCGCTAAATTTAATCTGGTTGCGGGTGCGTAACTCCCTTCATTTAAATCGAGAACCTGGCGCTCGCCATCTGGGGAATTCCGATAAAACCCCTGGCTCTGCTTATTACCGGTTTGACCGTTTTCGATCATCCGAATCATACGCTCGATACTGGCAGCCTCGGCATGAAAGGCATCGTTTTCCGGCAGGATGTTAACCAGGCTTTGCACCACGTCGGACATCAGGTCGATGCCAATCAGGTCGTAAAGTCCGAACACACCGGTTTTCGGGATACCCATCGGTCTTCCGAACAGCGCATCAGCCTCCAGTGGCGTCAGCCCCAGGTCGAAGGCAGCGTGCAGCGCGCATTGAATCGTGTAAACGCCGACCCGGTTGCCGAGGAAACCCGGGGTGTCGAGGCAGGCGACTACACCCTTGCCAAGCTGCTGCTCGCAAAACTGTGCCAGGGTATCCATCACCTCGGGATCAGTATGTTCGCCACGAACCAGTTCCAGCAGACGCATGAAGCGTACCGGGTTGAAAAAGTGGGTGATGGCAAATCGTTGGCAAAAGTCTGCAGGCATATCCTCGACCAGTAGCCGTATGGGAATGGTCGAGGTGTTAGATGTGATGATTGCCGCATCATGGCAAATATCGTCGAGACGTCGATACAGGGCCTTTTTAATATCGAGGCGTTCAACCACGGCTTCTGCAACCCAGTCGCAGTCGGCGAGCTGGTCGAAATCGTCGCGTGTATTACCCAGATGAATGCGAGATTCGGCATCGCTACTGATTAATCCTGGCGCATCGGGGTTACGCAGGCGTTCGAGACCTCGTTCGGCAATTTCATTGGGGTTGTCTTCGCCGGGCAGATCCAGTAACCAGACTTCGAGACCCGCATTGGCAACCTGGCCGGCGATGCCGGCACCCATGGTACCCGCGCCGATAACCGCTACTTTATTGATTTTCATTAATTTTTTATTCTCCGGACTCCATAGATCCGATCAAATCACGCAGTATCAGTAAACAGCGCTTAGGCGCCTCGATCGGCAGCATATGCCCGTAACCCTGGATTACCACATAGCTTGCCTTGAGATTCGCTGCCAGTGCCTTTCCGGCTTTCAGTGGAGTCAGGCGGTCCTGTCCGGCGAGGATTAATTGCGCGGGCACATCGAGTGAGGCGGCGACCTGCGCGCCGTTAGCGTAATCGGCACAGGCCTGGAGATCAGCCGCCAGGGGATTATCAGCCATAATCTGACGTCCGATCGCGATCGGCTGCATTCCCGGTACCGCGCTTAAACCTAGCTGTGAGCGCTGGCCAAAGCCCCATTGCAACAGCATTTCGGCTGCCTGTCCGGCAGAGCGCAACGAAGCTTCGATCAGTGCGGGGTTGACCGGAATCGCGGCAGCGGTACCGATGCCGGTTAACGATTTGACGCGCTCGGGCGCCTGTCGAGCCAGCTCGAGCACACACAGGAAACCCTGCGAATGACCGACGACATGTGCACTTTCGACGCCCGCGGCTGCAAGAACATCGGCTAACCAGAGCCCCATTGCCTCGATACTTTTAAGCGGCTCGCCCGCGGATAAACTGTGCCCGGGAAAATCGGGCGCCAGCACCGAATAACCGTTGTAGGCAAACCAGCGTGTTTGCAAGGCCCAGCTGCGATGGTCGAGGCCGCTGCCGTGGACAAACAAAACGGTCGGCAAACCGGGATTGAATTCCTTGCCACCGGTCGATGCGTAGGTTGCAGTGTTTCTGACCATCAATTCCATTATTGATTGCCCGCAACGCGTTTTGCCGCCTTGAGACCGCGAGCAAAATCATTCTTGATATCCCTGATGTCTTCAATACCGGCCGAAACCCGGATCATATCTTCACTGATGCCAGCCGCGAGCATAGCTTCCTGGCTCAAGCGAGAATGTGTAGTAGTGCCCGGGTGTAGCACCAGGGTGCGTGAATCACCGACATTGGCGAGATTCGATGCAAGCTGCAATGAATCTATGAAGGCCGCACCACCGGCACGGCCACCGACCACACCAAAACAAAGTATCGAGCCTGCACCGTCGGGAAATAGCTTTAACGCGATGGCATGGCTTGGACTGGATTCCAATTCCGGATGGTTAACCCAGGTGACGTCTTGCTGGGTTTGCAACCATTCGACCAGGGCACGGGAATTGGCGATATGCGCTTTCATGCGCAGGTTCAGGGTTTCCAGCCCCTGCAATATCAAAAATGCACTGTGCGGACTCAACGCGGCGCCAATATCACGCATCGATTCGGCGCGCATTTTCATCGCCAGTGCCGAGGGACCAAATTCCTCCCAGAACTTAATGCCGTGAAATGGCGCGTAGGGCTCGGTAAGCTCGGGAAAACGACCACTGGCCTGCCAGTCAAAATTACCCCCGTCGACGACTACACCAGCGACCGCCAGGCCATGTCCGCCGATCCACTTGGTGAGCGAATGAACCACGATATTGGCACCATGATCGATTGGGCAACACAGGCTCGGTGTCGCAAAAGTGGCGTCAACTACCAATGGCAGGCCGGACTCGTTGGCAATACGGCTAATTTGAGGGATATCGGCTACCTCGAGGCCGGGGTTACCGATTGATTCACAAAATACCAGCTTGGTATTGGTTTGAATGGCTCCGCGCAGCGCCTTTTCGTCGTTGATCGGGATGAAAGTACACTCTATGTTGAGGCGCTTCATGGTATGGCGCAATAAGGTTGCGGTAGAGCCGTAAATCTGTGTCGCGGAGACGATGTGATCGCCGGCCGAACATAGGGTAAGGAATGATGCGAACAGTGCACTCATACCGGAAGCAGTGCAAATCGCGCCAGTTCCACCTTCCAGCGCAGCGATGCGTTGTTCGAGTACCGCAACCGTCGGATTGGTTATGCGGCTATAGATATGCCCGCCTTGTTCGACGTTAAAAAGTGCCGATCCATCAGCAACACTTTCAAATACATAAGAGGTGGTTTGATAGATGGGTACCGCACGCGAGCCGTAGTCACTCTCGGGCACGTATCCGGTATGCAGCGCAATGGTATCGGGTTTCAGGTAGGAAGAACGGCTCATTATATTATCCTGTTGGCGAATTCTAAGTAACGATTGTAAAGGGCAGGTCACAAATAGTGCCCTGTATTTCATTCACTTTAACGGCCGTATGAGCCGCCAGATAGTCACGTTTCATCATCGCAAATGCAAGGTGTTTGCGGTGGCGCGGTGACCAGACATGCGAACTGATCGAGCCGACATCGTGCCCGTCATGCTGAATATCACCGCTGTCGATCTCCATTAACTGATCAAAAATCAGGCCGACCAGTAAATTTTGATGTTTGCCTGCGATGGCACGCAATGCAGGCAGGCTGAGTGAT
>JAPUFZ010000020.1 GCA_027293245.1 Gammaproteobacteria bacterium | reverse complement strand
CGTGCGCGATGGTGATGACTATGTCGTGGGCGGCCAAAAGGTTTTCATTTCACGTGTTGAACATTCGGATTTATTGCTGCTACTGGTACGCACTACGCCACGAGACCAGGTTGAAAAGCGGACTCACGGCATGTCGGTATTGCTGGTCGACTTGCGCGAGGCGGTTGGCAACGGGCTAACCGTTCGACCGCTCGAGACCATGCTTAATCACGCGACCACCGAGTTATTTTTCGATGCGTTGCGCGTACCGGTGGGGAATCTGATCGGTGAAGAGGGCAAGGGTTTTGGTTATATACTCGACGGCATGAATGCCGAACGTATTCTGATTGCAGCAGAATGTATCGGTGATGCGCGCTGGTTCATCGATAAGGCAAGTGCCTATGCGGGTGATCGAGAAGTGTTCGGTACCCCGATCGGCAAGAACCAGGGAATCCAGTTCCCGATTGCGCGCTCCTATGTACAGACCGAAGCTGCGGCCCTGATGGTCGATAAGGCGAGTGCAATGTTCGATGCCGGTGAGCCCTGTGGTTCGCAGGCCAATATGGCCAAATTGCTGGCTGCGGATGCCTCCTGGGCCGCAGCGGATATGTGTCTGCAAACACACGGTGGGTATGGTTTTGCGGTCGAGTACGATATAGAACGTAAATTTCGCGAAACCCGTTTGTACCAGGTAGCACCGATTTCGACCAACTTGATACTATCGCATATCGCAACCCATATCCTTGGCCTGCCCAGGTCATTTTAATGCTCGATCTTGCCGATATCCTGGTCGTGACTCTCGAACAGGCGGTAGCGGCGCCTTACTGCTCCTGCCGTCTCGCCGATGCGGGTGCACGGGTAATCAAAATCGAACGTCAAGAGGGGGATTTCGCGCGTGGTTACGACAGCGTGGTCGACGGTCAGTCAGCTTATTTTGTCTGGTTAAATCGTGGCAAAGAATCACTGGTGCTGAATATCAAGGATGCAGAAGACGCTGCCCTGACACATCGGATACTGGCAAAAGCCGACGTTTTTATTCAAAACTTGGCGCCGGGTGCGGCCGCTCGTTCGGGACTGGGATCGCGAAGTTTGCGCAAACTTTATCCGCAACTGATTTGTTGCAATATTTCGGGCTATGGAGAACAGGGCGAGTATCGTGACATGAAGGCCTACGACCTGTTGGTGCAATGCGAGTCTGGATTGACATCGATCACCGGCACGCCCGATGCGCCAGGTCGCGTTGGCGTTTCAATTTGCGATATCAGCTGTGGACAACAGGCTTATAGTGCGATTCTGGAGGCACTGATCGAGCGCCAGCACAGCGGTGAAGGTTGCGTCGTCGATGTCTCGCTATTCGACAGCATCGTTGAATGGATGGCCGTGCCGCTACTGCACTATGACTATGCCGGAACCATCCAGCCGCGAGTCGGCAATAACCATGCAACGATTAGTCCCTACGGTGCTTACCGCAGCCGGGATAATCTCGACGTGGTTTTAGCCATCCAGAATGAACGCGAATGGAAACGGTTTTGCGCCGATGTTCTTGAACAGCCAGAACTACCCGATGATGAACGCCTGCGCTCTAATGCGCAGCGGGTAGCACATCGAGAACTGGTTGACCAGACGATTAATGGTGTATTTTCGCAATTGGATGGGGAGGCGATTATCGACCGACTCAATCGAGCCGGTATCGCCTATGGCCGCCTGAACGATATTGCGGGCCTCTCTAAACATCCTCAATTACGAAAATTGCGAGTGAAAACCGAATCGGGTGAAGCCAGTGTGGCCGCGGTAGCGGCGATTCGTTCCAACCAGGTCAGTGAAATCAGGACTGTGCCTGCAATTGGTGAGCAGAGTCATTCTATTCGCAGTGAATTCTCATGAATACACAGAGGCTCCCTGGAGGGCAGTTAAATGGAAACCATAAACTGGGCAGATTTTGAAAAAGTAGAACTCCGTATCGGTACCATAATTGAAGTAGAAGACTTTCCTGAAGCGCGGATTCCCGCGTTCAAACTCAAAGTTGATTTTGGTGATGAAATTGGTATCAAAAAATCGAGTGCGCAGATTACTGATCTGTATAGCAAGGCCGATTTACTCGGTCGGCAGGTATTAGCCGTGGTGAATTTCCCGCCAAAACAAATTGGGCCGATGCGCTCCGAATGCCTGGTAACCGGGTTTCATCGGCAGGATGGCGCCGTGGTACTGGCAAGGCCCGAAAGCGATGTCCCCAATGGCGCCAGATTAGCCTGAAGCACTGGTAAAAAATGACATGTTTAACAGAACAATAACCCTGTTTTTGATAGCATGCGCCTGGCTCTACTGGTATCGACAGGGCGCTGCAGATTTCTCCGGGCAATAGTAATTATCTTGAGAGTCAAAAGGAACTCGGACAATACTCTGGTAGTTTGAATTGACTGAATTGCATTTCAGGGCAGCCGTCGAATATATTCTGTAATGCAAATGTGCTAAGTTCCCACGAATCTTATTAAGAATATTCCTAAAAATCTATGCATCCGGTTCTGATACGCAGCTTGATATTTATCGCTTTGGTTGTTGTGGGCCTGGTTCTCTATGTCCTGTTATTTAGCATGAATGCCAGGCGATATGACGAAACCGCTGTGCCCTATTTAAATAATACTTTGCCTGTGGTAGCGCAATGGAAATTTTCAGAACTGGCGCCAATGCTTTCTCCACAGGCGCGGGCTGAATTTGAAACCGATAAGGGTAAAGATGTCTATCGGCTATTTACCCGGCTTGGTGAGTTGAGATCGATTGGCAAACCGCAATATATTACCGACCAGTCAGGATTCAGTGACGGCCTTGGAGAAATCGATCTCGTTTCTTACCAGATACCCGTGGTATTCGAAACCGGTCCAGCAGTGATAAAAATCCTCCTGGTCGGCAATGGTGCGTCATATCTTATCCATCATTTGGGCATTAATTCGGAGATCTTTTCCCGGCAACTGGAATAATTTAACTGGATTGAATCTAGATATTGCGACTATCATTTTAGAGCTTGTAGTCGGGTTCTTCGCGATCGAGGATTTCACGCAATTCGCTCAAGTGTTATTTTTACCAAGTTATAAGAAGCCTTTAATGTTGAAATAGCATTTTGTGACTGGATGATGAATTACTTCGCCCACCTGGTTTTATCACAGCCGACAATTGAATCGACGGTGGGTAACCTGTTGGGGGATTTCGCGCGTGGGATTGATCAATCGACACTGAGTCCAGCGGTGTTAGCCGGGCTGAAAAATCATCGAGCGGTGGATCGCTTTACCGATAGTCACCCGAAGGTTAAAGCGATCAAGCAGTATTTCAGTAAGAAACGGAGACGCTTTGCAGGCATCGCGCTGGATGTTTATTTTGATCACTTACTCGTCAACCACTGGCACAAGTTTGATCCCCGAAATTTAGACGATGTGATAGCAGAGTTTTACCTGCGCATGGAGCAGGGGCAGACCCTGATGCCGGGTAGCGAAATGCGCCGCGTCACCTCGCGCATAATTTCTCATGACTGGTTTGGTTCATATCAGGATATTGATTCAGTTGCCGAGGCACTTGATCGCATCGCAACAAGAATTCGTTTTCCTAATTCATTCGATAATGCAATCGAGGATTTACGCCGGAATGAAGATTTGATTTTAAATGTTTTTGAGCAATTTTTCCCGCAACTAATAGCGCATGTGGAATCTCTGGGATTCGAAAAACGGCTAGCAATCGATTAGTTTACCGGGATTCATAATATTTTGCGGGTCGAGCGCCTGTTTGATTGCCTGCATCATGGCTATCGCACCATCGCCATGTTCCTTGCGCATGTGTTTGAGTTTACCGAGGCCAATGCCATGTTCTCCACTACAGGTACCGCCCATCTCCAGTGCGCGCTGTACCAGGCGCGCATCGATCTGTAAGGCGGCCTCGAACATTTCATCATCATCCGGATCGATGAATATGGTGAGGTGAAAATTGCCATCGCCGACATGGCCAACAATGGGCGAATAGAGTTTTGTCGAAGCCAGGTCCTGCTGGGTTTGCGCGATGCAATCTGCGAGTCTGGATATCGGTACACAGACATCGGTAACATAACCTCGACTACCGGGTGCCATCGCCAGCCCCGCATAGTATGCATCGTGCCGGGCGCTCCAGAGGCGATTCCGGTCCTCCTCTTGTTCTGCCCATTCAAACCCACTGGCGCCAAATTCACGCGAAATTTCATCGAATAGCTTTACCTGCTCTGCGACCCAGTCTTTGGTGCCGTGGAATTCGAGGAATAAAGTGTCGCGTAGCGGATAGTCGGTTTTACTATATTCATTGATCGCCTTGATGTAGGCGCGATCTACCAGTTCGATACGGGCTACCGGAATTCCCATCTGGA
>JAPUFZ010000002.1 GCA_027293245.1 Gammaproteobacteria bacterium | reverse complement strand
AGAATAATCGCCTGATCGTACAGCCACCATTCCAGATTCAGTGTCGAGCCCTGTTCATGTTCAGAGAGTTCCATCGCCGGTGAAAGTAACTTGGCATTCTTCAACGCGGTACTCTTGCCGGAGCCGGGTTTTCCAAAAACCACGTACCAGGGCAGCACGTAAATTGGATCACCTCGAAGTTTTAAATGCGATTTGCGTAGCAACTTGAGCGCCTTGGCCCAGTTCCTGGCCAGTTTTTTCTTTAGCTGCTTGGGTGAAATGCCCAGATCCGCATCGCGTTCCGCGTGTTCCTGTTGCAGCACTCGTAGTACTTGCGCACGCGCACGGTAGCGGATTATTGCTTTCCTGATTAGCACGATTAGCAACCAGGCCGCGAGGACCAGGCCGGCGCCAAGTGCCGCCTCTTCGTAGGGGCGTTCAAATAATATCGCTACCCCAAACGCTATTGCGATTATCAGTAGAATGATAAACAGGTAAAGCAGGAAAATAAAAAAGGTTCTCATTGATTATTATCCGCTAGTACTTCGCCATTGCCTGAACCTGGTCGAGCAACCAGGCTATGTTCAGATGGTATATTCCGATCATCAAAATCAGCACCACGATAGGAACGCCCACTATAATTGGGTAAATACTAAAACGTGATTTGAATGGATTATCGTTGCGCGCATCGCTTGCTTTATAGGCAAACGGAAACAGGGTAGCCGAATCGATATTCTTCAGGGCCTCGTCAGGTAACAACAGGCTCAGGTTAAATGCTTTAGTTTGTTCATAATACTTCCGGTCTTCACCGCGAAAATAGCGCCCACGGAATCCAAGACCAAGGCAAAGTGCATATACTTCGCGAATATCCCGATCAGGGCCAAACTTGTTTAATACATTCATGCGCTCATAAAACTCTGCGCCCGCGTTGGTGGTATTAAAATATATGCGCTGCAACGGGTTTTTCGCCCAGGCTGCCCTGTCATACCAGTCTGAGGTTTGCAGCATTTCGTCTACCAGCGCAACCACCGGGAATTTTGCCGATTGGTACAATTCATCGGGCAGACCGATATCCTCGGCCAGTCGCTCGGAGATATCAAAACGGCTTTGCAGTTCGGTGCGTACCTGTTCGACTGGCATGGCTTCTATTTCACCGCGACAAAACTTGCGAGTGAATAAAAACACTTCGGTAAAGCCATCGACAATGCGCATTGTTACTTCCTCACCACAACCAGTTCTATTGAGGTATCTTCGGGTGCTTCAGCCCAAAGCAGGGCAACATTTTCCTGGCGCACAACCGAAGTCCATTGATCGTCGTGAATATCGAGGCGCATGTAATACGAATTCGGTCGCCGTGGTAAGCCAGGTGGCGCGGTGGAAAGATATATCATGCCGACCCCGGGTAACGAGCGTTCAACCAGGGTTTCGACCATATCACGCGAGGATAACTTGGCCGCGGTAAGCAGTGACTTCTGCGATTCTTCGAAATCTTCAACCGTGTTGACAATCAGGAAAAAGTCGACATGTTCGGTAAAAAATTCCGCTGGCACGTCTGCACTAAAGGCCACCTCGTCGAATTTCATTTCAACCAGGAATTGAGGCCCAATGGTGATTTCGTTGAGTAACTGGCTTATCATCGCGCTTACCTGGTGGAAACAGTTACCGAGATTATTATGCTCGTAAGCCGGTACCAGGCGTTCGCCATCTGCAGTCTCACCCAGAACACTGACCCGATCAGTAAAAGTGCTGATCTCTCCAACCAGTTCGCGCATTACACCGTATACCTCCCAGGGGTGTACATTGCCCGATTCGGTGATGTGGAATAATCGTGGTACAAATCGACTCAGGGATTGAAGCGCCATTTTGTAGCGCAACATATTGGCGTCAAAATCTTTCTTCGCATGTGCTGGTGATTTGTAGGCGGATAACTGCATGGCGCGACCGGTTATTTCATCGCGCACTTCCTTGACGATACGGGTTAGCTCGGGTACCGACGCGATTGTTACGCAGGGCGGCAAATACTGCCGGTTATAAATGATCGCGTCACCTTCACGCATCACCTGGGCAATCGCGATGAATTCATAGTCATTGAGTTCATCTTTCTCGTTGTCGAATACTATTTTTAACGCGTACCGCAGAAACTTAACCTGCGCGTCATTACCTTCCACGTAAACATCCTTGACATCCTCAGAGGCGGCGGTGGTGATATATCGAGTCGTCGTTTCAGCGTGCTCATCGAGGTTTGCAAGCACGGTGGCATTGTCGTCAAATTGACTTAACTTGTGTATTGCAAGGTAAATTGTAAAGGGCTTTTCAGGGTCTACCCATTCGTCTTCAAACGAACGCGGGCTGACGACAGCGTTACCGGGGACAGAAACAAAGGTGCCATCCGGAAACATGAATTCTCCAGATTCGATTTCACAGGTACGATGACTGAGCGATGAGGCCAACATTTCTATGCGGCATACACCCCAGAAATGTGGTTGCATAAAAGTCTGGTAAGGAAAAAGGCGGGCATCCTGATATTGGTCGGATAGCTGGAAATGCTGCGGTTGCAGAAATAATCCCTGGTGCCAAAAAATGGGTTTTCTATTACTCACGACACACCTCGATTAGTTGGGGAAGGATGATCCTCGGACAATTTGGTCACTTCTTACCCTGTTCATTCACTTTCTGTCAATTCCGATTCGAGATTCCTGAACCAGCTTTCCTGCTGGCTCTTGCTCGGTTCGGTAGAAACCCGGTTTTCCCGTAACAATTCATCCTCGATCGTTACGATCTGTTTTGAGGCCGTTCGACCGAGATCTACAATCACGGTAAGTTTGCCGGGTACGGCCTTCGCCGTGTCGCTGATCAAAGAAGTCCAGGCAAGTGATTTTTCCACGATACCTCGCTTTATAGCCCGGAAGGGTATAGAAAAAATCTTCACATCTGTTCTTGGATTCAGTTTGAAGTAGCCCGCTATGACGCCAATATATTTTGCTGTTTGCGCCCGGCTGATTGATACTTTTTTTTGTTCA
>JAPUFZ010000199.1 GCA_027293245.1 Gammaproteobacteria bacterium | reverse complement strand
CGAGGTGCAAAATAGACCACCCAGCGCTGGATGCTGCTATGGTCCACGGCGTAGCCGCGTTCCTGCATGAGCTCTTCCAGGTCACGATAGCTCAGTGAAGAAGCCACGTACCAGCGCACGCATTGCAATATGATTTCCTGCTTGTGATGGCGGCCTTTAAAGCTGATCATTTATTATCCGATAACTGGTGCTCTGGATAACCGTGTATAGATCGGCCCGCCCAATCCGCCAACCTTGCGACAGATCCCTGAAGGACTCCTCTTGGCACCAAGCCGCTACCCTTGATGCCAGCCACGAACGGCTGCTCCATAGGTCAATGCAGCCATTCATCACAGCCAAATCCCGGCCAAAAAAAACCCGCACTCGGCGGGCTGGCGAAGGGTGTGCTGGCCTTAAACTTTTCTGCGGGGGTGGATCGGGCCGCGACCGTCGATTGGGGTTAATCGGCCCCGCTTCAAATGATATTAGCCTGTCACTCGTGTCAATTCTTTCCCCAGTTCGTCGACGAGCCTCTGCGCCTCCTGTCTGGTCAGGCTTATAGAAGCAAGCGCGCCTGTGCCGCTTACAGTGTCGCCGCTATATTCGTTCTCAACAGAGAAATTTACCTCATCACTCTGGCGCTTGACTGCTACATAGAGGGTGGTGCCGACCTCCGTGCCATTTGTCTCCAGGAAAAACCAGTTTTCTCTCATATTGCTGCCCCCAATCCCCAGGTAGCGATCCAGAAAACAGTGTCGGTTTTATCCTGGTTGGTCATCTGGTCTTGATCGCTTGTCACGCTCAGCCGTGTCCGCCTTAGAAGACCTGGAAAAAGCGAGGCCGACAAACCGCGAGTTTTATTTATCATCCTGAAATCTCAAAAATTAACTTTAATTATAGATATGCAAATACCATACCAGCTTAGTAAATGTGCGGTCTCCAGCGGTAGAAGCTGAGATTTCCAAGGCAATGTGTAAAGAATGCTGACAGAATCTAAGCGCCCGGTCATGGCACAATCCGGTCCATTCCGGATACTGCCGGCAATGTCCGCTCCTGTTAAGGGTTGATAGAAGAAATACTCCGGAAGCGACCCCCAGCAGCCTCAGTAATGCCCTCCATCTGTGATCGGAGTGCTTGCCAGGGCTATTGTTTGTTCATGCTGCGGCGAATAATGACCCGCTAACTTATTAGTCGGGAGGCTCCAATTGTCATTACTGTACTCAACCGTGAATAAATGTTTGAACTAAAGACGGTATCTCCACTCTAAATTGAACTTTTATACCCTTCCAGGGAACCTACAGCACTCCAGGAGCAGCCGTTCGTGGCGGGCTTCTACAACAAGGTAGAAAAGTGTCAGGAGACAGAGAAATGAGGATTTTATCCACTCTGGCAGTAATCCTCGTACTGCAAGCCTGTAAACACCCGCTCGAGATTGTCGGAGAGGGTAATATTGTCGATCTGAATGGTTCCGGCCACGGTTGTACCCTTGAGCAGTTTCAAGCCCAGGATGTGGCCTGTACGGAGAACGAAACGTTTACTGACTACATTGTGAATTATCAGGCAACCCCAAGGCCGGGGTGGAAGTTTGTCCGATGGGAGGGGCCGTGTGGCCACCTTTCGGAGCCACCGAATTGCCGATTTGATGTAGTAGCGGCTTGGTTGACCCTATGGGACGCGGAGTACGGCGATGTGCCGATACCACCAACCGTTGCAGTTTTTGAAGCAATAGACATAGACATAGACGTGGGTTATTGAAATTGACGGGAACGAACGTGATTCGATAATTTCGGCCGTCATTATTTAGCCCGCTTCTTGTTGTAATGTACTCAGTATATTTTTTGTAATCCGCTTAGCCTGTGCGTCTTTCAACTTGCACTGATCGTATACGATATTGCTAACCAGTTGACCGTCATAACTGGTGGTAGTCATGCAGATGGGGTGCTGAACAGGCGGCGACACAGCAAAGGACAGCGCGCTAATACGCAATTCATTACCCAATGGCAGTACGTTAACGCGGCCTATATTGGTTAACATTGAAGAGGGTGGCGCCGATGCAACCACTTTTTGTAAGCGCTTTGCACCGTTCTTACCAAGCGTATACAAGGGTGTTCCCGGGTAGATGCTGTTAACGATATTTGCATCGCCACTGTTTATTATCTCTTTGAGGTGATGGGAAATTTTAATATATCCTTTCCCATACCCAGCCAAAACCTTAGCTCTTTCAGTTTCCCTGCAACAGGCCCTTTTTTCTGAATTAAATCCAACTGCTGAGATGAAGGCTGTGCTTCTTTGAAGTGAGGCGATCGGTCCTGCCCCACGGCGCGGCGTAGCACATCAAGTAAAGCACATACCCCGGATTTACCATCGGCAATCGAGTGGTGGAAGACCATAGCCACAACAGATTTTGTACCCCTGCCCCGAAACCACAAAAAACGAGCCAGCGGGGCTTCCTCGTATTCAAAGGGCCTCATTAACTGGGCTTCAATAGTCTTTCGCCAGTTGCGCAGCTCATGAACCTCCAATATGAGTGGCCGCTCACCTGCCGACACGGACTTGAAACAGGGCTGCCCAGCCCTATTTGTCGTGATTTGTGTTCGTAATGTCGGATTTTCTTGCTGAACAATATCCAGCGCCACTTGTACGTCATCACCATTTAGCTTGCCTCTATGTTTTGTCCAGTCTCGAACCCATCTGAATACCCAATCACTGACGGTGTCAGGTAAGCATTCAGTCTAGCAGTTCCCATCCGACAACAGGGCCTCGATCTCCCCAAGACAACTCTCCTTTGGCAAATCAGTAAATACCTTGTGCAAGTCACGGTACGGCCCTTCGTGGAGTGCACTAATCACACCCGGCGCGCTAGACAGAGCGCCGGCGGCACCGCTAGAATTCACGCTCTTACTGCAAAGGGCCGGTGATGCCCGTCAGAGACACATGGAACTGATCGTTTTTGACCTGGACGGTACGCTGCTTAATCGCCAGGCGGAGATTTCGGATTATACCCGGGACACACTGCGGCAGTTGGCTGAGCGGGGTATTGCCTACACCGTGGCAACCGGGCGCACCCTGCACTCTGCCCGGGAAGTTCTGGAAGGCCACGGCTTTCATCTGCCGCAAATTTTTAAGAACGGGGTGATGATCTGGAGCCCGGGTGCGGAGAAATACAGCCACCAGAATTTTTTGACCCAGGCGGAAATTCAGCATGTGCTGGCGGCCATACTGGCACACCGGGTTACCCCATTCATATTTACGCTGGAGCCCAGTGGGCGGCATGCGATCTATCATCCTCCCCTGCAGACGGAAGTGGAGCAGCGGCTGGCGGCTGATTTTGTCGCCCACGGTGGCGTTTCCGTGCAGCCGGTGTGCGACATGCCTGCCGCGGCGGAAATTACCAATATCAGCGTACTGGGCGTTCCCGAGGCGGTAGATCCCATCGAGTCCATGATTGCCGAGGAGGAACACCTGGTCGCGTATTCCGGTACGGCGCTGGAAGGGGCTAAATTGCGTTGGATAGATATTCACCACAGCGAAGCCAGCAAGGGTGGCGCGGTAGAAACACTGCGGGCGCAACTGGGAGCGAGCAAGGTGGTGTGCTTCGGCGACAGCGACAACGACCTGAGCATGTTTGCCTGTGCGGATGAGAGCTACGCACCTGAAAATGCCAAGGAGTCAGTTAAGGCGGTGGCCAGTGCCGTCATTGGGCAC
>JAPUFZ010000198.1 GCA_027293245.1 Gammaproteobacteria bacterium | reverse complement strand
TGTCTAATCGCCTGCTCCGGGGTGACGCCGTCAAATTGTTCCAGCGGCAGTTCACGAAATGGCCCTCCGGAGCCGGTTAACAGTATCTTCGTGACCCCTTTCTCTGGCAGCCGAGTAGCATATCCAGCGGGTAAACACTGAAATATAGCATTGTGTTCGCTATCGACAGGAATCAGTTCAGCCTGATGGCGATTCACCTCATCCATAAACAGGGAACCGGCCATCACCAGTGACTCCTTGTTAGCCAGCAATACTCGTTTGCCCGACCGCACCGCCGCCAATGTCGGCATCAGTCCCACGGAACCTACAATCGCCGCCACTACCATGTCTACATCCGGGTCTGAAGCAACCTGCGCCAACGCCTGGTCTCCACAAATAACTTCAGTTTCGCTATCAGACAATACCCGGGTGAGTTGCTCAGCACTTTGCTGATCACCCATCACCGCGTAACGCGGGCCATGTCTCGCACATATTTTTGTCATTTGATCGACATTGGTATTCGCGGTTAAGGCGTACAGCGAATATCTGTCCGGATGCCGGGCTATAACATCCAGGGTACTGGAACCGATCGACCCAGTTGCACCGAGAATGGTAATTTGTTTCATCTACACAGCTCCCACGGCATACAAGCCACTGACAAACACCGGTGTTGCCGCGATCACAGAATCGATGCGATCGAGTACACCACCATGTCCAGGCAGTAGCTTACCACTATCCTTGACCGCTGCTTCGCGTTTTAAAACACTTTCATACAGGTCGCCGACAACAGAATTCAGCGAGCTAGCAAAGCCGATCAATATAAATTGCCACAATTCAATACCCCAGCCATTGCTGATCTGGAAAACTATGCCCATCCAGAGAAGATTCAGGGTTACACCCCCTGCCACTCCTTCCCAGGTTTTGCCGGGACTAATGCCGGGCGCGAGCTTGTGTTTACCAAAACGCCGACCACTAAAATAGGCTCCGATATCAGCCACCCAGACCAGCGTTAGGAGATAGAGCAAAATCCAGCCGCCCTGCTGAAAATATTGATGTATAAATACCAGTCCATGAACACATATCCACAATAGAGAGACACCCATAACCAGTTGGAAGCAGCGTGCCGACAGAGACCAGTTTCCGGAAAACTGGTAAATCAATAAAAACCCGGCGATCAAAACCCATGCAAAAACACCCACGAGGGACTGGTAATAATTAATCCGAAGGTCTATCGAATCGTTAGTCGCCCAGAACAGGATTGCAAACAGGAGAGCAGCAATCATGCCGGGCCAGAAATCAGTTTTGAGCGTGAGTGTGAGTAATTCGTAGCTAGCCGCGAACAACACCAGCGCAAACAGGACGACTACCCAACGATGGTCCGCGAGCAAAATAGTACTGATAAATACACTGGCCAGCACCAGCGCAGTTATCACGCGTTGCTTCAGCATGGCCCGATCATCAGCATATCGCCGGGTTCATTTATCAATTTGATCTCCGGTCTTGCCGTAGCGCCGTTGTCTCTGCGAATAAACATCTAGCGCCTTCTGCATTTCATCCTGGTTAAAATCAGGCCAGAGAATATCGGTGAAATAAAGCTCCGCATAGGCGATTTGCCACAGCAGGAAATTACTGATTCGCTGTTCACCACCGGTCCTGATAAACAGATCCGGATGCGGCGTACCGGCTAGTGACAGGCCCGACTCAAATTCGACCGTGTCGATCTGCTCAGCGTTTATCTCGTTACGCTGTAGTTTGCCAGCAATCGTTTTTAGCGCATTCAGAATATCCCATTGACCCCCATAGTTGGCGGCAATGTTCAGTGTCATCAAGTCGTTGTCTGCGGTCAATGCTTCCGTTGCGGCAATCTGATCCTGTAGATCACTGGAAAATGCGTTGCGATCGCCAATAAACCGAATGCGAATACCTTTTTCATTTAACTCAACGGAATATTTCTCCAGTGAATGCATGAACAGGTCCATTAGCGTACTGACTTCTTCCTTTGGGCGGTTCCAGTTTTCACTGCTAAAAGCAAACAGAGTCAAATGTTTAACACCTGACCCGACAAAAAATTCGACCGCTTTCCTGGTTATTTCAACACCCTTGCGGTGCCCCATGGCCCTTGGCATCAGGCGTTTCCTTGCCCACCTGCCATTTCCATCCATGATGATGCAGACGTGCTGAGGCGCCGATGTCTCCTGGTTATCGTTCAGACCCATCAGACCCTTATATTTCCATCAATTCTTTTTCTTTGGTCTGCAACAGTGCTTCAATTTCATCGGTGGACTGATTGGTGACCTGTTGCACCAGATCCTGCCCCTTATGATCTTCGTCTTCGGAAATATCCTTGTCCTTTAGCAGCATTTTCAAGTCGTTATTCGCATCTCGTCGAATGTTACGTACTGCAATTCGCGAATTTTCTGCCAGCTCGCGTACTACCTTGACCAGTTCACGACGACGTTCCTCGGTTAAAGGTGGCATAGACACACGAATAACCGTGCCCGCTGTTGACGGATTCAGACCCAGGTCCGAACTCATAATTGCCTTTTCAATCGCTGCCACCATGCTCTTGTCCCAGGGCGTAACGGTCAGGGTTCGCGCATCTTCAACCGACAGGTTGGCGGCCTGCCCTAGCGGTACTTCGCTGCCATAAAAATTTACCGTTATATGATTGAGCAGGCTTACATGAGCCCTGCCAGTTCTAATTTTTGACAGCTCGACTTTAAATGCTTCGATGCTCTTGTTCATGCGAGACAAAGCATCCTGTTTTATATCATTAATCATTCTTATGCCTCTTTATAAACGACATGTGTGCCAACCTTTCTTCCTTTCACCAGATCGAGTAGAGCACCCGCTTTATTGATGTTACAGACCACCATTTCCAGTGCATTATCGTTGCACAGGATCATTGCTGCAACATCCATCACGGCCAGGCGCTGATCAATGGCCTGATCATAATTGATCAGATCAAACTTGATCGCGTCGTCGTGTTTGAGCGGGTCCTTGTCATAAATTCCATCAACCCTGGTTGCCTTGATCATCAGATCGGCCTGAATTTCGATGGCCCTGAGGCTGGCACCCGTGTCGGTAGTAAAATAAGGACTACCCGTGCCCGCAGCAAAAATGATCAACTCGCCTTCTGAAATTCGCCGGCGTGCATCGCGTTGCGTATACCTGTCGCATACCTGCGGCATATCAAGACTCGACATTACCGCGGCCGCAACGCCCCGCTGCTTCAGGCTATCGCACAGTACAAGCGAATTCATGACTGTTGCCAGCATTCCCATGTGGTCGCCAGTGACTCGATCCAGCCCGGTCGCTGCCAGAACCGCTCCGCGAAATATATTACCGCCACCGACGACAACACCCAGCTCTACCCCATGATTAAGCAAAGTGTGTAGTTCGCCCGCCAGGCGCGTGACTACCTTCGGATCAATACCGAATTTAGACTGCCCCATCAGGGCCTCGCCACTTAGCTTTACCAGTAACCGCTTATATTTTAGTTTTACCATCTTTCCCACACATATTAAAAGGCCGCGAAACGCGGCCTTTTAATTAGCTATTTAACTGCGACGCTACTTCCGCAGCAAAGTCTTCGACTTTCTTTTCGATGCCTTCGCCGACCTCGTATCGAATAAATCTCGAAATCGACGCGCCGGCCGTTAATAGCAGTTCACCAACAGTCTGATCTGGATTTTTTACGAATGGCTGATCGATCAGGGTAACCTCGGCTAAAAACTTTTTTAAGCGTCCCTGGATCATTTTTTCAATAATCTCCGGAGGTTTACCACTGTCTTCTGCCTGGGCAATCAAGATATCTTTTTCCTTCTCGATAAACTCTGCTGGAACCGCATTTTGATCGACAAACTGTGGGTTAACCGCCGCCACATGCATAGCGATATCGCGCGCCATTTCGGCCGTTCCACTGGAATCGACCAATACGCCAATTCGTGAACCATGCGCGTAGGAAGACACAGCCTGGTCTGATTCGACAATCTCAAAACGACGAACCTGAATATTTTCACCAACCCTGGCGATCAGTGCCTGGCGGGCTTGTTCGACGGTTTGTCCATCGCCGATATCCAGGTTTGCCAATTGCCCTACAGATACCGGCTTTTGTTGAAGCACGACCTGCAAAACACCATCGGTAAAGGTCTGAAAATTATCATCTTTGCCGACAAAGTCGGTTTCCGAATTAATCTCCAGAATTACCCCTAATTTCCTGTCTCCGGAAACGATAACCTTGATTGCACCATCAGCAGCAACACGGCTCGCCTTTTTATCGGCCCTGGCTGCTCCAGATTTTCGCATCAGGTCCGCCGCTGCTTCAATATCGCCATCACTTTGTACTAGTGCTTTTTTGCAATCCATCATACCCGAACCCGTTCGTTCGCGCAGTTCCTTCACTAAGGATGCTGTTATAACCACTTCATTGCCTCAATCAGATATTTAGTCATTCCCACTCCGCTGTTTCACACTGCGCAGAGATCGGGGTGATTAACAAAGCTCTGCAACCACCGCTTTGCTGGTTTTTAATTAATCGCTAGCTGCTTTCTTAGCAGTGGCCTTTTTAGTAGCTGCTTTCCCAGGCGCCGTCTTCTTAGACGCTGCCTTTATGGTCGCGGCCTTCTTGGGTGCTGTTTTCTTGGGTGCCGCCTTTTTGGTTGCCGCTTTCTCTGGTGCCGCATTTTTAGCAGCAGCTTTTTTCGGCTCCGCAGTTTCTACCGAAGCCACTTCCAGTTCTGCCGCAACTTCTTCGGTCACTGCGTCTTCGGTCACTGCTTCTTCGGTCACCGCGTCTTCAGACTCTGCTGCTTTAGCTACCGCTTCCTCGGCTACCACTGC
>JAPUFZ010000197.1 GCA_027293245.1 Gammaproteobacteria bacterium | reverse complement strand
ATCGAGCCAGATTCCTGTGCCACTGTAGAACAACTATTTTCACCGGCACGGCACCTGGTGCGATTTACCATTTATATCTCGTTCAGCTAGGAGGCTGTCCGAAAATAGAAGGTCTACTCGACAACTGCTCCATGCGTTGTTCTACCTTCGGGGCGCCGAACCGCTGCATCCATGCAGTCGTGCGGAAAAGCCATTTTGGCCCATTATTCCGCTCATTTTCGTTGAATATGAGTAACTATACCCAAAGCGTTCGCTGCGCTCACGGGGCAGGCTCTTCGCCTCAAATGACCAAAAAATGGACTCAAAATTGCTTTCCCTCGACAATTGCTCCTGCATTGTTCTACTACTGTACATCCCTGTACATATCGCTACGACCCCTATTCTCGGACAGCCTCCTAGTCCGACAGTCAGGACTGATTCCGAACAGGTAGTAAAAGGGATAATCGCGCTAGTCGCCGCCACTCTATTTTTTGCCGCCCAGGACGCGATTACCAAGCATCTGACACAATCGATCGCAGTTGCCCAAATCGTCAGTGTGCGTTTCTTTTTCTTTTCACTGTTTGCGCTCATATTCGCAGCACGAAAAATCGGTATCAGCGGTGTTTATATTGCCCGGCGAGAATACCTGGTGGCCCGGGCGGAACGAAAACGTTTACGTCGCGCAATGTATCCCCCGGAGGTCTAAAAAAGTAGCCGATTCTGCAGGCTGTCATATGTTCTCATCGAGTCAGTGGGAATCGCACCCGATATTTATACCGCAAAGTGATTTATATGCCCGTAAAGACCATTTCCCAGCTAGTGAAAGTAATTGAATTTTGCTATTATTGCGGGTTGAGGAGATTGTTTTTTAAATCTCTCATCCTTTCCATTCAATCACTTAATTTTCAGGAGTCCCGCACATTAACGGCAGCACCATACTTGTTAATCTAGTGGGTGGTGTCGCTTTACTATTGTGGGGCTTACGCATGGTGCGGATCGGCATCACCGATGCCTGGGGTAGCGAGGTTCGCACCGCATTGGGTGCAAGTCTCTCGAATCGATACAAAGCATTTTTTACCGGTCTCGGCGTTACCGTGTTATTGCAAAGCAGTAGTGCGACCGCTTTGCTAACATCTTCTTTTAGCAGCCAGGGAATTATTACTACCGGCCCCGCGCTTGCGGTATTACTGGGTGCAGACGTCGGCACTACCCTGGTTGCTCAAATTTTAACCTTTGACCTGTCGGCACTGTCACCTTTCCTGATTGCCATCGGCGTCGCGATGTTCACCTATTCTGATGCTGGTCGCACACGCGATATCGGGCGGCTCGCCCTTGGCATCGGCATGATGCTACTGTCACTAAAACTGATTCTTGCTGCCTCGCTGCCTATGCGTGAGTCCCAAATCGTTCAGGAAATTTTTGTATCGCTGGGTAACGACCTGGTGCTAGCGGTGATCGTCGCTGCTATCGTCGCCTGGCTGGCACATTCGAGCCTCGCGACTGTATTGCTTATTATTACGCTTGCGAGCAGCGAAGTTCTCGAACCCAGCGTAGCCTTCGCGTTTGTGCTGGGTGCCAATATAGGCGGCGCAATACCACCCTTTGTGGCCACACTGGGCGCCAGTAGTAGTGCTCGCCGACCACCGCTGGGTAATTTAATTTTTCGTGTCTGTGGCGTGTTGCTGGTGGCGCCCTGGCTAGGCAATTTATCCGGCTGGGTAATCCAGTTCGATATCAGTAGCCCGCGTTTGATTGCCAGCTTCCACATGTTTTTCAATATTGCACTGGCAATCCTGTTTTTGCCGATGATCAATCGCATGTCGAAACTGACCCATCGGCTGCTCCCGGATGAAGAAGAGGAATCTGACGATCTAAAGCCGATGCATCTCGACAAATCGGCTTTTGAAACCCCTCTGGTAGCACTGCTTAATGCCGAACGTGAAGTGCTGCGCATGGGCGAGGTGGTCGAACGCATGTTCAGAAACACTTTTATCGCGCTGAAAAAAAATGATGTTGCGCTCGCCAAAAAGACGCGCAAGATGGATCAGGTCGCCAACCTGTTTTACGACGAAGTCAAACTTTACCTGACCAAGCTAGGCCGTGAAACCCTCGGTGAAAAGGAGAGCTTGCGTTGTAACGAGATAATGAACTTTGCCACCGACCTGGAACACATTGGTGACATTATTTCGGTAGATTTGATCGACGGTATTTTACGGAAAAAAATCGTCACCCGGCAAAAAATGTCGCTCCACGACCGCGAGGATATCAATGCCCTGTATCAACCGGTTCTGCTCAGCTTTAACCTGTCACTCAGCGTTTTTACTTCAGGTGATATTGGCATGGCGCGTCAACTACTGGCAAAAAAATACCAGTTTAGAAAACGGGAAAAACAGGCAGTTGTCAATCATCTGAACAAACTACGTGAAGACGTAACCTACAATCCTAAACTTAGCGCACTTCAACTCGACGTACTGCGCGACCTGAAACGGATTAATTCGCATCTGACATCAGTTGCCTACCCAATTCTGGAAGCAGCCGGCCAGTTGCGAAGCCGACTGAAAAACACCGAAACAAGCGAGACAACCGAGACATCCGAAGCTAAATCTTAGCCGCCTGCCATCGATCTAGCGTACCGATGTCGGTCCAATTACCTTCGTACAACTCGCCGCTGAGACTCCTGTTATCCGCTGCCTGTCGCAGCAATGGTACAACCGATCTCCTTCCCGCCTCCAATCCATTGAAAAAAGACCTATGGTAGCAGGCTATACCGGCAAAGGGATGGCGCCCGTCGATATCATTACTCAATAGTCCACTGTCTAATACAAAATCGCCCTGTGGATGGAATTCGGGGTTTTTCACCAGCACCAGGTGTGCATCGGTTTCAATTTGCAATAAATTCTCAAACGCATAATCGCTACGAACATCTGCATTGACAACCACGAAGCGATCATCAAGATATTCGAGGGCCTGGACGATACCACCGGCAGTTTCAAGCGCTTCGGGTTCGTAGCTGTAAACAACCTTCAGGTTAAAACGACTGCCGTCACCGACTGCCTGTTCGATCATCTCTCCGAGCCAACTCACATTTATCACCACCTGATCGAAACCCGCAGTGGCCAGTGCTTCGAGATGGTAGAAAATCATCGGTTTGCCGCCAATTTCGAGTAAGGGCTTCGGGCAGGTATCGGTGTAAGGGCGCAAGCGTTCGCCGCGGCCTGCAGCAAGGATCATTGCCTTAGTCACTAGTCGCGTCATATCAACGCCTTTACTCGAAACTTCAGGTTTAGCTCGGAGATCAGTGAGTAAAGTCCTTTCATATTCATCTCTTCGGCGCTGATTTGCAGGATATATTCGAGCGTGCGCGGGATATCCTTGAGATAGCCATTCTTGCCATCACGGATTTTTAGCCGGGAAAAAATACCGATCGCTTTCAGGTGTCGTTGTACCCCCATCAAATTAAACCAGCGCAGGAATTTAGCTGGTTTCACCTCTACCAGCCCATTGACTTTGGTTAACTCGTAATAATCGAGCGCCAGTTGATCCACTCTAACTGCCGGCCAGTCGATATAGCAATCGCGTAGCAGCGACACCAGGTCATAGGTTACAGGACCTTTAACTGCATCCTGAAAGTCCAGTATACCGGGGTTACGGTGTTCAATTTTCATCAGGTTACGCGAGTGATAATCACGATGTACGAAGACCTGCGGTTGCTCCAGTGCATTTTGCACCAGGGCCTGTTTGATCGACTGCCACTGCAACTGCCGGGCTCGATTCAGTTCGATGCCGAGCAGCTCGGCCAGGAACCAGTCTCGAAACAAATCCATTTCCTGGAGCAATAAATGCTCATCGTATTCGGGTAAATCATTGCATTCGATGCGGGTCTGCATTTTCAACAGGGCAGCGAGGGCATCCGCGTACAGGGGCGCTTCGGTGTTCGCATCCAGCACCGAGAGATAATCGGTCGTGCCAAAATCGGTGAGTAGTAAAAACCCCTGTGACTGGTCCTGATGGATTATGTCCGGAGCGCTGAGCCTGGCCTCACACAACTTTTCGGCGACTGCAATAAAGCGATCGCAGGACTCTTTTTCCGGCGGCGCATCCATCAGAACCCAGGACTCGGTGCCGCATTCTACGCGCAGATAGGATCGAAAACTGGCATCTTCCGATGCCTTGCTTAGGGTATAATCCCGGTAACCGAGACTATCCAGCCAATTTGTCATTTGCCTGTATCTATCGCTCATAAACGCCACTATTCAAACAGAAACCCCATCGTTTACAGGTCATTACCGGCCCCGACAGAGGGTGGAATTATCCAGCCTTAGACGGCCGGGTTGCAATATCACATTCGCACCAACCTGCCATATTACATTGGAAACAAGATGAACAGTATCAACGATCTGCTTGAGCTAATGAGAGCGCTACGCGACCCGCAAAG
>JAPUFZ010000196.1 GCA_027293245.1 Gammaproteobacteria bacterium | reverse complement strand
AAGCGCTGAATATACTCCCATTGATATCGGCAGGGAACCCTATACCCACTAGCCGAGAACTACTTCTCTATTGAGCCGGGAAACCCAATCTAAAATTTAATAGCCCTAAATTACCGTAGGTTTTGCTGGAATATTCTGCTGAGAATAGTTAGTGTTCGCAACCTCTTACCCAGATTTTATTAATCGATATGGCGAATCCACTGACTGACCGGCACAGTTTTAGCTACAGCGATCTGATTCGCTGTGGAAAAGGTGAGATTTTTGGTGAGGGCAATGCACTATTACCGCAACCACCCATGTTGATGTTTGATCGTATCGTCAATATAACCGAAGATGGCGGCAAGTTCGACAAGGGTCAAATTATTGCGGAACTCGATATTAATCCTGATCTCTGGTTTTTTAAATGCCACTTCGAAACCG
Source organism: Gammaproteobacteria bacterium (assembly GCA_027293245.1). Classification (GTDB taxonomy): domain Bacteria; phylum Pseudomonadota; class Gammaproteobacteria. The sequence goes on along the minus strand of JAPUFZ010000196.1, from coordinate 15,456 downwards.
ATCCAGTCATGCCTGGTTGCCTTGGCCTCGACGCGATGTGGCAATTGATCGGCTTTTATCTCGGCTGGAAAGGCGGACCCGGTCACGGCCGGGCACTGGGCGCCGGTGAGGTAAAATATTTCGGGCAGGTATTACCAGGTGCCAGCCTGGTGACTTACCGGATCGATATGAAACGTATCATCATGCGCAGACTGGTAATGGGAATTGGTGATGCTTCGATGGAAGTTGACGGCCGTGAAATCTATTCTGCGAGAGATTTGCGTGTTGGTCTTTTTGCCTCTACTGCCGATTTTTAAGTTCTATCAATACTGATCGAATTCTGGTTTATTCATCATGCTGCCCTCCTTAGCTGCGATCGCTTTAGGGCTGGCAGCACTGGTATGGAGCGCTGACCGGTTTGTCGATGGGGCCGTCTCAATCGCCAGGCACCTTGGCGTATCTTCCATGATCATCGGTATTACCGTCATCGGCTTTGGCACTTCGGCTCCAGAAATTCTAATTTCAGTGGTTGCGGTGCTGGAACAAACACCCGATATAGCGATCGGCAACGCGCTTGGCTCCAACATCGCCAACATCGGTCTGATTCTCGGTATTACCGCGCTGGTGATGCCTTTGCCAATTGGCAAAGAAGTACTCAATCAGGAATTCCCCCTGCTTTTGCTCGCCACAGCCGTTATGAGCTGGTGTCTGTACGACGGCGTGCTGGACACCCTGGACGGTACGCTACTGCTAACACTGTTAGCGCTTATACTCTGGTACCTGGTAAAAGCTCACCAACGCAACCCGGCTGCGAGTGCCTCTGAAATCGAGCTGGTAGACGACAACCAGGAGGATATGAGTTTTCTGGTCGCTGGCGGCTGGGTATTTATTGGTCTGATTTTACTGGTCGGGAGCTCCAAACTATTAGTCTGGGGTGCCACCGAGGTAGCCTATGAACTGGGTATCAGTGAATTGATCATAGGCCTCACGATTGTCGCACTCGGCACCAGTCTGCCTGAGCTCGCTGCTTCAATCGCGAGCATTAAAAAAAATGAACCCGACCTCGCAATTGGCAATATCATCGGTTCCAACTTGTTTAACTCGCTTGCCGTGATTGGAATTCCGGCAACCATCACCAATTTTAATATCAGCGAACTGGCAGTGACTCGAGATTTACCAGTCGTCATTGCTATCACTTTACTGTTCTACTGCCTGTCGCGATTTCCAGCCTCAGGGGTTCAGAGCCTGTCGCGCCTTAAAGGTCTCTGGCTGCTGAGCGCTTTTGTCATTTACCAGTTATATTTGTATTATGGGGTGATGACAGGTAACGACTAGTATGACCGAACATTCTTATATTAAACTTGGCCTCGCGGTTTTAAAAATTGAGTCTGAAGCAATCTCGGCCCTGACCGAGAGACTTGATAAAACTTTTCATCGCGCTTGCGATATGATTCTTGGCTGCAAAGGCCGCATCGTAGTCACTGGAATGGGAAAATCAGGACACATCAGTAATAAAATTGCTGCAACCCTGGCAAGCACTGGTACACCCGCATTTTTTATGCACCCAGGAGAAGCCAGTCACGGAGACCTGGGTATGATAACCGCCGACGATTTAGTGATAGCTCTGTCTAACTCGGGCGAAACAAGTGAAATAACACTTTTGCTACCCCTGTTAAAGCGTCTGGGCATCCCCCTGATCGCACTCACCGGTAATTCGCAGTCAACTATCGCCCACGCCGCCGATATCAACCTGGATGTCAGTGTCAGCAAAGAAGCCTGCCCGCTGGGTCTGGCGCCCACTTCTAGCACTACAGCCTCGCTTGCCATGGGTGACGCGCTAGCCATCGCTGTTTTAGAAGCGCGCGGATTCACCGAAGAAGATTTTGCGCTCTCGCATCCCGGTGGCAATTTAGGCCGACGTTTGTTACTGCGGGTAAGCGATATCATGCACACCGGGGATGCGATCCCACTGGTACCAATCGATACTAGTCTCAACCAGACCCTGCTCGAGATGACCAGCAAGGGTCTGGGTATGGCGGGCGTCATCGACCCAGCCAGCGGGCAACTGGCCGGCATATATACTGACGGTGACCTGCGTCGCACTTTCGAAAAGATGCCGGATATTAAAACCGCCCGGGTGAAAGAATTTATGACCGCAAACTGCATCACTATCGAAGCCGACCGCATCGCCAGTGAAGCATTAAAAATCATGCACGACCATAAAATAAACGGCCTCATGGTTGTCGACGAAAATAACATGGTTCAGGGTGCGTTAAACATGCATGATTTATTAAGGGCTGGTGTAGTGTAAGGAATTCCCATGAGCGATTTACTGGACAAGGCAAAAAATATTCGGCTCCTGATTCTGGATGTCGATGGCGTATTGACTAACGGTGGATTGCAATTTAATGCCAGGGGCCATGAATACAAGACTTTTAATTCCCTCGATGGACACGGTATTCGCATGTTGATCGAATGTGGCATACAGGTAGCCGTGATTACCGGTCGTCAGTCAAAACTGGTGAATCATCGTATGAACGATTTAGGCGTTGAACTGGTGTTTCAGGGATATCGCGACAAACGACTGGCATTCGCCCGGTTGATGGAAAAAACCGGATTCGATGCTTCACAGATAGCTTATATCGGCGATGATCTTCCAGATCTGGCAGTGATGAGCCAGGTAGGGCTGGCAATTGCGGTACAAAATGCGCACGCCTTTGTTAAACAGCGGTGCGACTGGATTACCGCCGCCAGTGGTGGCGCTGGTGCGGTACGCGAGGCAACTGATTTAATTTTGAAAGCGCATAATTTACTCGATGCCAAACAGGCCTCTTACATACTATGAGGTTCTCAGTCCTGGTTTTTATTTTTATTGCCGTTGTCGGCGCAATCGCGGTTGGCTGGATTTACGAGTCGAGGTCAAAAACCACGACCGTACGGCCCGAACTTGAGATACCCACCGATATCGATTACTTTCTGGCCGAATTGAAATACCGCATTTTCAATCAGGCCGGTAGCCTGGATTATCAGTTACGAAGCCCGTATCTCGAACACTTTGCCAGGGATGATATCAGCCGTGTAAAGCAGCCGGTGGTAGATGTTTATCGCCCGGGCGGAGACTGGCGAGTGAAAGCCTCCTGGGGAGAGATATTTCATCAGAAAAACCGGCTCCAACTGAACGATAACGTGGTCATGCAAAAATTCGGACCCAAGCCTATGCAGGTGCGATCGCAAAGCATGTTGTTTGAACCCGATCGCAATCGCCTAAGCAGTGAAGAGACTGTGGTTATCGAATCAGGAAATGCACGAATCAGTGGCAACAATGCGGTATTTGACTTGCAAAACGAAATCTATTTGCTGAAAAATACGCGGTCGGTTTATTATCATGATGGCTAGGCTTGTTTCATTTCTTGTCCTGTTGCTGCCACTGCAGGTCTTTGCCCTTTCGGGTGATGCACAACAGCCTATTCATGTCGAAGCCGACAGCCTTGAGATTAGAGACAAGGAAAATATAAGTATCTATTCTGGTAATGTGCGCTTGAGTCAGGGTAGCCAGGAGTTTCGTGGCGAGCGCCTGGTACTTAACTTTAGCCAGCAGAAGGAACTAGTGCTGATGACAATGACCGGCACTCCAGCTACTTTTCGTCAAATCGATGACCAACAACGGGAAATGCGCGGTCAGGCAGATCAAATGGAGTATCGAGCATCGGAATCCACCTTACTATTGCTGGGCAATGCCAGGTTTACTCATGTGGGTAATACCATCGAAAGTAACACCATTCGCATCAATACCGAAACCGAGAGTATACAGGCCGGCAGTACCGAGTCGGATGATCGGGTGCGTATGCTGATTCTCCCCAAACCATAATATACCGTGCAAGATCCTGTCTCGGTGGCTAGCTCCAGTAATCGGCTCGAAGCGATTGAACTGGCCAAATCCTATCGGGGCCGTGAGGTGGTGAAATCAGTATCGCTACATATTAATAGCGGCGAAATTGTCGGGCTGCTAGGCCCCAATGGTGCAGGTAAAACCACCTGTTTTTATATGATCGTCGGTCTCATCAATAACGATAAAGGACAAATTACACTCAATCGCCAGCCAATTGATCACCTGCCGATTCACCATCGTGCGCAGCAGGGTATCGGTTATCTACCACAGGAAGCCTCGGTATTTCGAAACCTGTCAGTACAGGACAATATCATGGCGGTATTGCAGTTACGCAAGGACCTGGATCAACAGCAAAAAAAGCAAGTACTTGAAAGCCTGCTGGAAGACCTGCAAATTACTCATATTCGGGAAAACAAGGGTATTTCCCTGTCCGGTGGCGAACGCAGGCGGGTAGAAATTGCGCGAGCACTGGCCAATGAACCGCTTTTTATCCTGCTCGATGAACCTTTTGCGGGCGTCGACCCGATATCAGTGATCGAAATTCAAAACATTATTCGGCAGCTCGCTGATCGCCAGATCGGTGTGCTGATTACCGATCATAATGTGCGTGAAACCCTGGGTATCTGCGATCGTGCCTACGTCATGGGTGAAGGTGAAATACTGGCCGAAGGTGAACCTGCTCAAATCCTGGAAAATAAAATCGTCAGAAAGATTTACTTAGGGGAGGATTTTAGGCTATAACTACAACCATGAGAGTTAATGAATACCTTTGCAGGATCTCATACCAGGAACAGCCCCGCCTATGAAGCAAAGCCTGCAACTTCGAATAGGCCAAAGCCTTACCATGACGCCACAACTGCAGCAGGCGATCAAGCTGTTGCAGTTATCTTCGCTGGAATTACAGGCAGAAATTCAGGAAACCCTCGATAGCAATCCATTACTGGAGCAGGAAGACAATCTGGGTGAAATTACCCTGTTCGATCCGGAGACTACCCGGATAAACGGAGAGGAAGGCGAAGAGAGCACCGATATTAAAACCAGCGCCGATACGGTCAACGAAAATCGCGCCAAACAAACCCTGCCGGATGATCTGGAAATCGATGCCCGTTGGGATCAAATCTACGACAATATTCCTGTATCGCCAACACAGTCGCAAAATGCTCGCGACGACAACAGGGATTTATTTGAAAACCAGGCACCGGCTGTCGATGTTCTCAACGAACACCTGCTGTGGCAACTCAATGGCGCACACCTGACCGAAATCGATCACCAGATTGGTCTTGCGATCATCGATTCTATCGATGATTCAGGATATTTGACCCAGTCGGTCGAAGATATCTATGCCGGTCTGCAAAAACAATTCGAGGAGATCGAAATTGACGAGGTTCTGGCGGTGCTGCATCTCATACAACACTTTGATCCGATTGGAGTTGGCGCCGGATCACCGTCAGAATGCATGACGATTCAGCTCAGTCAGCTCGATGCTGGTACTCCTCATCTAAGCAAAGCACTGACACTGGTAGGCAAATACCTGGAGCACCTGGCCAGCAACGATTTTGCATTTCTCAAAAGGCGTCTTCGGGCCAACGATGCTGAACTGGCAGAAATTGTCAAACTGATTCAGACCAGCAACCCACATCCCGGACATATGGTAAGTGAAAATCATGCCGAATATATTATTCCCGATGTTTATGTCAGTAAGCAGGCGGGTAAGTGGCAGGTCCGCATTAATCCTGAAAATGCGCCAAATTTAAGGGTTAATAAGCACTACGCCAGCCTCATTAAACGCAGTGATAATAGTGACCAAAATACCTACCTGAAAGACCACTTACAGGAGGCCCGATGGTTTATCAAAAGCTTACAAAGCCGCAACGAGACATTAATTCGCGTTGCCAACGCCATCGTCGAACGTCAGCAGGCTTTTCTTGAATACGGAGAAGAGGCCATGCAACCCATGGTGCTTCGTGATATCGCAGATTTACTCGAACTGCACGAATCTACCGTATCGCGCGTAACCACACATAAGTATATGCATACGCCACGGGGTATACTGGAATTCAAGTATTTCTTTTCCAGTCATGTCAGCACCTCTGACGGAGGCGAGTGTTCTTCAACTGCAATTCGAGCCATCATCAAGAAATTTGTCGCCGCCGAGCGACCCAACAAACCCTTAAGCGACAATAAAATTGCTCTCTTGTTAGGTGATCAGGGTATAAAGGTAGCCAGAAGAACGATAGCCAAATATCGTGAGGCTATGCATATTCCACCATCTAACGAACGTAAACGTCTCTTTTGAGACACTACCGATTCGCAGCGATGCGAGTCAAACAACCGAAGGAGGTTGCTGATGCAAATAAGTTTGAGCGGTCACCATATAGAGATCACGGATTCAATGCGGAACTATGTCAATGAAAAAATTGAAAAACTAGATCGGCATTTTGATCAGGCGCTGGATATACACATCGTTTTAACGGTCGAAAAATTGAGGCACAAGGCCGAAGCAACCCTGCATGTTAGCGGTTCCAATCTGCATGCTGACAGTGTTCAGGAAGATATGTATGCGGCCATCGATGGACTCGTAGATAAACTCGACCGGCAAGGCAAAAAGCATAAAGAAAAATTAAAAAATCATCGCGTCAAAGGAGATATCTCCGAAGTAGCATAGATTGAGAGGCGGAGCAGTGAATACTCCGCCTTTTTTAGGACTTGCATACTCGAAGGATTGGGATAAGATTCGCGCATATTTAAGGCAACCGGTTTTCAAGCTTTCTAGTCAATGACAATTTCAGCAATTTTGTCTCCAGATCGTATCTTCATCGATACAGATATCTCGAGTAAAAAAAGGCTCCTGGAATTCATTTCCAACACCGTTGCCGACCAGTTCGATCTACCCCGGTCGAAAATTTATAGTAACCTGCTCGACCGCGAACGGCTCGGAAGCACAGGTCTCGGCAATGGTTTTGCGATACCCCACGCCCGGCTATCCAATCTCGAAACTACGATTGGCTGTTTCATTCGACTTGACCAGCCAGTGAAATTTGAGGCCCCCGATAACAAACCGGTCGACCTGGTTTTCACCATCATCATTCCCGAAAATGCGACCGACGAACACCTGCAAATTTTGTCGTCTCTGGCGAAAATTTTCTCCCAAACCGAGATTCGTGAAGCGATTCGTAGTGCCGAATCGAATGATGAGGTTGCTCGTATCATTCATACGGCTGAGCAATGAGACCGGCACTAGCTCGCATTTCTCACCAGGATGACGGGCCCTCGCTTGTTCTTTGAATCCACAAGGTATTTTCTTCAGTCGGCAATACGCACGGTTATTCCGCTCCTTCAGAAAATCCCTTGTGAATCCAAAGCCCTGCGCGATGATGTGTAAGGAAGCACGAATGCGGTGTAGGCAGGAGCCGGGAACCGCCATCCCGCCCCCTGGTGAGAAATGCGGGCTAGAAATTCGCGAATTTTTACATCGGTATCAACAGAAACTACAACTGACCTAATGAATAAACCCCCTGGTAGCCTTACCGCAGGAACTATGCGGTGAAATTGGTTATTGTCAGTGGTCTCTCAGGATCAGGCAAAACTGTCGCCCTGCACACGCTGGAAGATGCTGGTTACTTTTGCGTCGACAATCTCCCGGTTGGACTGTTACCGGAATTTATCGAGAAGATGACCCACTCGAAGCCAGTGCTATACGATTTAATCGCTGTCGCAATAGATGCCAGGAGTGGTGTCGACGATATGGACCGATTCGATGCGATAATCAATCAGATCAGGTCATTAGAAATCTCTGTGGAGATTTTATTTTTGACCTCTGATATCAAAAAGCTATTGAGCCGGTTCAGTGAAACCAGGCGCAAACACCCGTTGTCGAAGAGCGGTTTACCCCTGATCGAAGTCATACAACTGGAACGAAATCTGTTATCCAATATATATTCCAATGCCGACCTCATTATAGATACCACCACATTCAATGTTCACGAACTGCGACAAACTATCATCAACCGGTTGTTGCCGGACAGTGGGACTGGGCTCGCGATTTTGATCCAGTCGTTTGGATTCAAACACGGCCTGCCCGCAGATACTGATTTCGTTTTCGATGTTCGTTGCCTGCCCAATCCCTACTGGGAAGATCAACTCAAATCACTCAGCGGTAAAGATGATTCAGTAATCCAGTACCTGCAGGGTTTTGAGGAAGTTAATGCCATGTTCGATTCGATCCTCGATTTTCTAGAAACCTGGATACCCTGCTTTGAAAAGGAAAATCGCAGTTACATGACAATATCGATCGGCTGTACCGGCGGTCAGCATCGATCAGTTTATCTGGTTGATAAAATTGCTTCCGAGCTACAGCAAATCCGATACAACGCCTCGGTGCACCACAGAGATCTGTCATGAGTGTCAATATTCTGATCATTACGCACAATTTAATCGGCCAGGAACTTATTGCTACGGCAACCTCTATTCTACGGAGCCAGTAATAATGATTTCGCAAAAGCTTACCATTATCAATAAACTTGGCTTACACGCCCGCGCCGCCTCCAAGCTAGTCAACAGGGCAAGCCAGTTTGAAAGTGAGGTCTTCATCGACAAGCAGGGCAATCGGATCAATGCCAAAAGCATCATGGGGGTAATGATGCTGGCCGCAAGCAAAGGCACAGAAATTCTTCTCGAGGTAGACGGTAACGACGAACAAGACTGCATGAAAGCAATCGTCCATCTAATCGACAGCGGTTTCGACGAAGCCGAGTAAACCCTTAATTTACCCGGGCCCCTCGTTGTTGAAATGAGCAAGGGGTTCATCAGTTGGCTGAGCGTTCCTAATGCAGACTAGTAGATAACAAGCTGTCTGTTACACTCCCTCTTAATTTAGCCGACAATCAGAATCATGATTGAAGACAATATCGAACGCTTACGGCAAGACCTGTCGGCAACCCTGGATGCCGATGATAATGATGCTATTCTGGAAATTCTGGATGGCATTAACGTTGCGGAAATTTCCAGCCTGCTCGATTCACTGCCTTCGCAACAGCGCGATCTGCTCTGGCCCCTCATTGATCCCCTCTTGCTGGGTGCGGTTTTGCTCGAAACCGGTGACGAGGTCCGCGACAACATATTAAGGGAACTCAGCCCCAGAGAGATCGCTACAATCATCGAAACACTACCCGATGTAGATGACCAGGCCGATATCATTCTCTCGCTGCCGACCGAAAAACTGGTCAACATTCTGCACACGCTTGATGCACAAAAACGTAAAAAGCTAGAATCAGTATTATCTTACAGCGACGACACGGCCGGTGGATTGATGAACATCGACCAGATCACTATCCGTGCCGATGTCACACTGGATGTAGTGCTGCGTTATCTTCGAATACGTGGTGAAATGCCCGATCATACCGACCAGTTATTTGTCACTGATCGTCACGATCACTACCTTGGTTCGCTGTATTTACGTGACCTGCTCACCAATGATCCCGAGGTACTGGTAAAAATTATCATGCGTACTGACGTGAGCGCGATGCACGCGCATCTAGCGGATACAGAAGTCGCACGTGAATTCGAAAATTATGATCTTGTTAGTGCACCGATAGTTGACGAACAACACAAGTTGATTGGCCGCATCACGATCGATGATGTGGTTGACGTCATACGTGATGAAAGTGAGCATTCAATAATGAGTATGGCGGGTCTAGCCGGCGAAGAAGATATGTTTTCACCCGCGCTGGTCAGTGCCAAAAGACGAGGCCTGTGGCTGGGAATAAATTTGCTGACTGCATTTCTCGCCGCTGGAGCGATCGGTATTTTCGAAGATATTCTCGACCAGGTGGTAGCCCTGGCAATTCTGCTCACCATCGTACCCAGTATGGGAGGCATCGCTGGTTCGCAAACCCTGACCCTGGTTATCCGTGGTATAGCGCTTGGTCAGCTGGGTAGTTCAAACTACAGGTCCTTGATTAAAAAAGAAATTTCTATCGGCATACTGAACGGTTTGGTCTGGGCGCTGGTAGTCGCAACGTTTTCTGTTTTCTGGTTTGAAAACTATAGCATTGGCGCCATTATCGGATTTGCCTTACTGGTAAACTTGATTACCGGCGCATTCGCCGGGGCTGTAATCCCCATTTTGCTGCGCCAATTCGGTATTGACCCTGCGATTGCCGGGGGTGTTGTACTGACTACGGTGACCGATGTAGTCGGGATAATCGCATTTCTCGGCCTGGCAACCCTGGTGCTAGGCTAGCCCGGGGAAACTCAATCAGATGCTCCTTCAAATGTGGCCTACAGCATTGCGGCGCCAAAAACACCACTCGCATCCCCGTGTAAGGCGGGTAATATCGGGGTCACAACCCTATCGGAGAAGACATAAGACTGAAGCCTGTCAGGCAATTGCCGGTAAATCTCTTTGATATTTGACATGCCGCCACCGAGCACAACCGCATCGGGATCGATGATATTGATAACATGCGCCAGAGATCTGGCCAATTGATCAAAATAAATTTCCATGGCCGCTACACAATTCTTGTCTCCACTCTGCGCTGCCAGCACTATTTGCTCACTGCTTAACACCACGCCGGTTCGCTTTTGAAAGTTATTCGCCAGACCGCTACCTGAAATATAGGTCTCAATACAGCCGTGCTTGCCGCAGTAACACAGTGTTGATTCATCGGTCTCGCTTACCCAGGGCAAGGGATTATGGCCCCATTCACCGGCAATCGCATTGGGGCCGGTCAATAACTGTCGATTCACCACCAGCCCACCGCCGGTACCGGTTCCCAATATCACGCCAAACACTGTTACAAAACCCTTTCCCGCACCGTTCAAAGCTTCTGACAGGGTAAAACAGTTGGCATCGTTTTGAAGTTTCACAGCACAATCCAGACGCCTCTCAATGTCGAGCTGGAAGGGTTTCCCGTTCAGGCAACGCGTATTTGAATTTCTCAACCTGCCGGTACCGGGGGAGATGCCTCCGGGTGTGCCTATGCCAACACTCGGCCTGCCACCTAAAGTGGTGCTGGCTTCGCTCACGAGATCCACGATCATGGTCAGGATGGCCTCGTATTCATGCGCCGGAGTAGGGACACGCTTTCGGAAAATCACCTGTAAATCACCATCCAGGACTACCACTTCGGTTTTGCTGCCCCCGAGATCGATTCCTAACCTGAAGGCCGGTGGTCTGGTTATTTTTTCATTCTTTTTATGCATCGAATTCAATTCTAAACTGCCAATTAATTTTTATTAAATCGGTCAACAATAAGTTTGCGCATTATTTACTAAAAACCCTTGCGGGCGCCATTTTCACTTGTTTATACCCGTTTATCCACAAGTTTTGCCCAGGCAGTCCACAAGTTAATACACAATATAAGGTAGTTTAGCCCGAATCAAACCACATTATATTGTGTTTTTCGATTTTGAGGACTATAATTAGGTCACCATATTATAACAATACCGTATGAGTTAAAGGCGGCTCGGTTTCCTAACAATACAAACACTTGGAATTGACAGTTATAAATTACTTTAACTGTCAACGGGAAAGAAATCGCCGCAGGTGTATTCAGATATTATGGGGAAATATTGGCCGGATGAATTTGGGCTCTGGGGAACACGACAAAACGAGTGTGAAGAAGTTCACAAAGTCGACAAAAATTGACTTTTAATTTATCCCAAACGGAAAGTTTGATAAAAAATTGGATAAAGCAAGTTTAATCAGGAAGGTTCGATTAAACAGGTTCGATCAAAGAATAGAAATTTAGATATCACGGAATTAAATTTAAATGCAAAACATTGAATCACCACTCACAGGAGCACCTGAAGCTTCGGTGAGATCAATCGGCAAAGTAACCGAGGAAATCAATAGTTCACTGTGTACCAATTACAATATAGTTCGCCGCAATGGCAAACTGACTGGTTTTGACAAGAACAAAATCGCAGTTGCGATGACCAAGGCTTTCCTGGCAGTTGAGGGGGGTCAGGCGGCGGCTTCCACCCGGGTTCATGAAACCGTAGAGAAACTCACTGACCTGGTAGTCAATGCCCTGACCCGACGTCAACCCGGGGGCGGCACCTTCCATATTGAAGACATCCAGGACCAGGTAGAGCTGGCGATGATGCGCAATGGCGATCAAAAAATTGCCCGCGCTTACGTGTTATATCGGGAACAACGCGCAATCGCCAGGGCACTGGAACGCACTGAAAAACCAGAAATTCAGGCTGTCGACGAAATTACCGATCTGCACGTTAAACTAAAAGACGGTAGCACCATCGCGCTCGACACCAAGCGCCTGAAAACTATTATCAACGATGCCTGTACCGGTCTTGAGAGTACCGATGCGGAACGGGTTTATGCCGAAACAATGAAAAACCTGTTCGACGGCGTACCAGCGAAAGATGTTAGTCCTACGATCGTGATGAGCGCCCGGGGCCTAATCGATAATGAACCGGAATATTCTCAGGTGACCGCACGATTACTACTGGACGAACTGCGTACTGAATCACTGACTTTTATCAATGATGGCATACCCACCGCTACTTATGAGGAAATGATCCAGCGCTACCCTGAATACTTCGGGCATTACATTAAAAAGGCAACCGATCTCGAATTGCTGGATAAGGAACTGCTGAAATTCGATCTAAAAAAGCTCGGTAAGGCGCTGAAACCACAACGCGATCATGCGTTTACCTACCTGGGTTTGCAAACCCTGTACGACCGTTATTTCATTCATTACCACGACCTGCGCTTTGAGTTACCGCAGGCATTCTTCATGCGAGTTGCGATGGGCCTGGCGATCAACGAAGTTAACCGCGAAGAACGGGCAATCGAATTTTATAGCTTGTTGTCATCATTTGATTTCATGAGCAGTACCCCCACCCTGTTCAATTCAGGCACCTTACGTCCGCAATTATCCAGTTGCTATCTAACCACTATTCCAGATGACCTGGATGGTATATTCAGCGCCATCAAGGATGATGCCATGCTGTCCAAATTTGCCGGAGGGCTCGGTAATGACTGGACCCGGGTCCGGGCGATGGGGTCGCACATTAAAGGTACCAATGGCAAATCACAGGGAGTAGTACCCTTCATGAAAGTAGCAAATGATACTGCGGTGGCGGTGAATCAGGGGGGCAAGCGCAAAGGCGCAATGTGCGCCTACCTTGAAACCTGGCACCTGGATATCGAGGACTTTCTTGATCTGCGTAAAAACACTGGCGAGGAGCGCCGGCGCACGCACGACATGAATACCGCCAACTGGATTCCCGACCTGTTCATGAAACGCGTTGCCGAAGAACAGCAATGGACCTTATTCTCACCCGATGAAGTGCCCGATTTACACGAATTGTACGGGCTTGAGTTCGAAACCGCTTACCTTGCCTACGAAGCAAAAGCCGACCGGGGTGAGATTAGTTGTTACCGGCGTATAGCAGCAATTGACTTGTGGCGCAAAATGCTCGGCATGTTGTTTGAAACGGGCCATCCATGGATAACTTTCAAAGACCCATGCAATATTCGATCACCCCAGCAGCATTCGGGTGTGGTGCATTCATCCAACTTGTGCACCGAAATCACCCTGAATACATCGGATACTGAAATCGCCGTCTGCAATCTGGGCTCGGTCAACCTGCCACAGCATGTTGACGAAAATGGTTTGAATCTGGAAAAACTGGAGAAAACCATCAACACGGCAATGCGTATGCTCGACAATGTAATCGATTACAACTACTACAGTGTCCCGCAGGCACGCACTTCTAACCTGCGTCATCGCCCGGTTGGCCTTGGAATAATGGGATTCCAGGATGCACTGTACATTCAACATATCCCCTATAGCTCGGAACAGGCGATTGATTTTGCTGACCAGTCTATGGAAGCAGTCAGCTATTACACCATCCAGGCTTCAACCCAGCTGGCTGAAGAACGTGGCGCATATTCCACTTATGCGGGATCGCTCTGGAGCCAGGGCATTTTACCGATCGACTCGATCGCCAATCTGAAGGCGGTCCGCGGTGACTATCTGCAGCAAGATACCAGTTCGTGCATGAACTGGGACAGCCTGCGGCAGCGAGTCATGAGTATCGGTATGCGCAACTCGAATACCATGGCAATTGCTCCAACAGCAACCATTTCAAATATCTGCGGTGTGAGTCAGTCGATTGAACCGATTTATCAAAATTTATACGTTAAATCGAACCTGTCCGGCGAATTCACAGTGGTAAATCCATACCTGGTTGACGACCTGAAAGCTCATGGTGTCTGGGATGATGTCATGGTCAACGATCTGAAATACTACGATGGCAGTGTACAAAGTATTGACCGGGTACCGGACGAGTTAAAGGCGATATATTCCACTGCATTTGAAATCGATTCACGCTGGCTTGTCGAGGCTGGCTCCCGGCGTCAAAAGTGGATCGACCAGGGCCAGTCACTGAATCTTTATATGGCCGAACCTTCGGGCAAGAAACTCGACAACCTGTACAAGCTGGCGTGGGCTCGTGGGCTCAAGACTACTTATTATCTGCGCTCGCTTGGCGCTACAGCGGTGGAAAAATCTGCCACGGGAACACCGGAAAGCACCCCCCTGGAGACTGAACCGAAAGTCTGTTCAATTCTCGATCCGGATTGTGAAGCATGTCAATAATCAACCCATTACTTATCGACTCAATGTATACCAACAAAAATATTATACCAGGAGACCACTATGCTGAATTGGGATGACCCTTTAGCAGCACCCGCACCGAGGATGCCAGAGCCGAACCTGGAATCTTCAGTTCCTGGCACAGAACCCGCGAGCACGCCTGTAGGACTCGATCTTCGCCGGATGCCGGACGCTGAAACCAAAATTGCCGACGTCCAGAGGCCGATTATCAGTCCGGTTGCGATAAAACCGATTAACGCCGATGACAAACGAGTGGTTAATGGTCTGGCTGATATTAACCAGCTGGCACCTTTTAAATACCCCTGGGCCTGGGAGTATTTTTTAAATGCCAATAAAAATCACTGGACACCCCTGGACATCAACATGACCCAGGATGTGCATGATTATGCGCACAAATTAACACTGGAAGAACGTCATGTTTATGAAAACGTACTGTCCTATTTAACTACTTCAGATATTTTGGCGATGCGCAACATCGGTATCGCAGTGATGGAAAAAATGACGGCCCCTGAATTACAAATATATCAGGCACGCCAGGTTTATGAAGAGGCGGTGCATACCTGGACTTATCAGCATTGCATCGAATCTATTGGCCTCGATCAGGGAGAAATTTACAACCGCTACCGTGTTGTGCCTGAAATCCATCACAAAATCCAGCTTTGTAACCAGAGACTCGACTCGGTATTACGCTCTAATATCGATTTAACTGATCGGGATGAACTGGAGAATTTCGTTCTTGCTTACACCTTCTTTGCCGGAGTTTTCGAAGGCACCTGGTTCTATAACGGATTCAGTCCTATTTTTGCATTGCAACGCCGAGGCCTGTTGAAGGGAACCGGTGATCAACTACAGTACATCATGCGCGACGAGGTTTTACATGCGTCGTTTGGTATTCGGGTAGTCAAACAAATTATCCTGGAAGAAAAGGTAAAGCTCGACCCG
>JAPUFZ010000195.1 GCA_027293245.1 Gammaproteobacteria bacterium | reverse complement strand
TTTTAAGCCGGACGCGGCAATCCTCTATCTATCCAGTGGAATGAACCCGCGGGATGTCGCGCTGATGGCGAAAATGCTGTCGGAGAATAATTCCAATCTCAAAACGGTTTTTCCCCAACACCACCGGCTCAAGTCGAAACCGGGGCGCTCCCCGGCCGACCTCGGCAGCGCTATGGCGGAGATGGGGTTGAAGGCAAAGCTGATCGATCCCCAGCCGGGCGTGATTTATACACTGTCGAAATAGGGCGGGAGCAGCTTACTTTCCCAGGCTGGCGGCACTACACAAGCGCCCTTGTTTTGAAGCTATAGCGTCAAGAACTCGCCCCGGTCGTTTATTCGTTGCGATTACTGGCTCAAGTCTCGGTAAGCCGCGGGCACATTGAGACCCGGATGTACCCAGTCGAACAATGCGTAGCCACTAAACTCGGGCATTTTGACGCGTTCGACTGTCTGCTCCAGCGTGAGACCGCCATCTATGGCAGCCTGTACCTGGCGCTTTACTGTTTCGAGATAGTCGATATGCCAACGAATATCAGCGCGTTTCATCGGCGAACCATGCCCGGGGACGATTACCGCATCGGCAGGCAGAAAGCTGTGCACTCTTTGCATTGTTGCGAGCGTTTCCAGAAGATGGCCATCGAGCAGCCAGGGCAGCGAGGGCTTGACCGTGATGATCGGATTACCGGTCCACAATACCCTGGATTGCGGTTCCCAGACGAACAGGTCGCCACCGGTTTGGGCGAAGCCAAAGTCGATAATGTCGACGGATATTCCGCCCAGGTCGACGGTAATTTTTCCGCCCTCGGCAACCAGAATGTCGGCATCAACGGGGTGGATTTCCTCGATGCCGCGGCCGGTGCCGAAATTCTGGATCATGAACTCGGTATCGGCCTTGAAATGCTGGTCTATATATTCCTGGGTAATGCTGTGCTGAATAATCCGGGTGCTTGCGGGCAGGTACATGTTTCCATAAGAGTGATCGCCGTGAAAACTGGTGTTGACCGCATAGGATGATTGGTTTATTCGTCTCTTTTTTGACCAGTTCCTGAACCTGGGCATTCAGCCGTTGGTTCAACATGGTGTCGACTAGCAGAACACCCTTGTCGCCGACGATAAATCCACCGCTGGTCGCGACCGGATTACCCTGCTTTTCCAGCTCTTTGGCATCGCTGGGGTAGTAAGCGAACACACCGTCATCGAGTTTTTCAGATACCAGTACGACCTTGTTGCCGTCCCAGACCGGTTCATCGGCTTGAACGCCGGGAATAGTGAAAAGCATGAGTGCAGTGAGTATTGCGGTCGTGTGTTTTTTAAAGTTAATTTTTATTACCGCGTGTAATTAACGATTTGAGAAACGGACCAGAATTTGATCAACTGTTTTCATTTCAAATCTCCTGTTAAATCGAGTTGACTGTCTGGTTACATTTGCCAACAAGGCTTGGATCGCTTTGCTGTTAGACGCATCATATGTGTTGCTAAAAAGCGGATAAACAGGAATAATTTCAAAAGTTAGTTCTCGAAAACGAAACAAAAAATGAGGTTGCCCAGTGAGCCGTTTCGAAAATATGGAAACCTTCGTCAAGGTCGTCGATGCCGGAACTATCAGCGCCGCTGCGGACAAACTGAATGTTGCCAAGTCCGCCGTGAGCCGACACCTGAAGGAATTGGAGGCCCATCTCGGTGTCGAGCTTTTCCATCGCACAACGCGAAAGCTGAACCTGACCGAAACCGGGAGCGCCTACTATAAGCAATGCGTGCGAATACTCGACGATATCGTGGAAACCGAGCTTGCGACGTCGCAGGCACATGGCACCTTGAAGGGAGGTCTCAAGGTAGCACTGCCTTCGAGTTTTGGCCTGATGCATATCGGACCTGCGATTAACGAGTTTATACAGATACATCCACAAGTTGAATTCGATCTTGATTTTAATGACCGCGAGGTGGATTTGATACAGGAGGGTTTCGATCTCGCAATCCGTATAGCCAATCTTCCCGATTCGAGCTTGATTGCAAGGCGCATCGCACCGATTCATCGGGTTATTTGTGCGAGTCCGGAGTATCTCGAGCGTAAGGGAACACCCCAAGTACCTTACGATTTGGCTGAGCATCAATGCCTCGTTTATACGCTCCTGCGAGATTTTGAAACCTGGCTTCTGACAGACGCACAGGGTAAATCAGTCAAGGTAAAACTCAATCCATATATCAAGGCGAGTGCGGGCGAATTTCTCAGAGATGCCGCGGTGCTCGGTCAGGGTATAACCTTTTTACCATCTTTCATCGTATATAAGGAGATTGAGAGTGGAACCTTATTGCCTTTATTCAGGGATTTTTCGTTACCGGCTATCGACGCGCATGTGATTTATCCGCGGACGCGACATCTCTCTCAACGTGTCAGAACCATGGTGGACTTTTTGGTGAGGAAATTTGAAGGGATACCCTATTGGGACATCGCCCTCCAGGTGATGTGAAATCAGTTGGTCCAGGCTCGTACCAACAGCTCGAATTCCAGCACACGCCGCACGCCATTTTGCTTATACGGAGCCACCTGACTGTCCGGTCGATGTTGCCGGTTTCGACCACAGGAAAGAAAGAATACACGATTCGAGAGTTACGAATTGTTGCGATATTCGCAAATAATTATTGAATTTTTGACTGTTTATTCCTTACTTCAAAAATTAGATAATGTGCTCACCAAGTACGAAAACCAGCGTCATTTTGAAGACGGTGGCCAGTCATCTAACCATATTACGGGAGGTCGAAAATGAACAATGTTATTCGGCTAATTGTCACGCTATGTAGCAGCACCAGTGTTCTGCTGCAAGGGTAATCTCCTAATATTCACAAATTTCTAAAGAGTAAAATGTCATGAATGAAGGATTAAAAATTGTAGAAGGTGAATTCGTTCGCGCGGTGTCTGATTTTAGGAATTGGGTGACGCCGGACGGCGTGG
>JAPUFZ010000194.1 GCA_027293245.1 Gammaproteobacteria bacterium | reverse complement strand
ATTTTGGGCACAACACGTTCATTCATGAATTGATCAGAGGCTCCTTAATTCCATATTTTCGCTCTGCGCTGACGTTAGCCCTCGACTTCAAGATCGGCCTGTTTACTGTAAACGCTAATCGCTCCCTGCAGATCAGTACGAAATACCCGGCTGCCAATTACTCGATAATTCTCCAGGATTTTAGCTTTGGGAAATCCCCATCGATTATTTTTACCGACCGTAAAAAGCGAATATTCAGGCTTCACGTGTTTTAAAAATTCGGGCGTCGACGAGGTTGTACTGCCGTGATGGGGTACCACCAGTACCGCTGCAGGCAGTTTTTCCGACATAGTCTCGACCAGAGCTAATTCCTGTTCAGATTCGATATCCCCGGCCAACAGGCTGGAATGCCAGCCACTGATTCTCAATACGCAGGAGCGATTATTACTACTGTTCGTCGCCTGGCCCGCCGGCAGGCTCAGGAATTCAAACAAAACCCCGTCCCAGCGCCATTTCGAGTGTTCATGACAGGACCTGATCGGAGTTGTCAGGGCAAACTTCTGCTTCACTTCTGCCGGAGTGCCCGATACCAGTTTTGCAGGATCATATGTATTTACATAGGAGTAGAAACCGCCGCTGTGGTCCGCATCGACATGGCTGATGATTAACATATCGAGATCGCTGATTCCCTGCTGACGCAGATAAGGCTCAAGCACCCATTGTGCTGCACTGAAACCCCGGGCATTGCCCGGACCAAAATCGTATACCAGGCTGTGATGTCTGGTTTCCACAACCACTGATGTTCCCATGCCGACATCAAGCACCGTCATCTTATAGCTACCGGCTTCGAGTTCGGTTCTTTGCCAAAGCAAGGGTAATACCATCAACAGCACAGCTGGCTTCTTGCCGGGAAACCCGGCCGGCATCATTAATATAACCAGCCCCAGAGTCGATAGACCTAAGACCATCAATGGGATGCCGCCACCCTGAATAGCGGCCAGGCCCGAGTTTAGTAATAGCTCGAGATAATCAAGTAACAGGCCCAGCAGCAAATCACTGGCTTTGAAGAGCCAATTGGCGATGGGTAAATCAAAGCCAGTTACCAGGCTGCCGAGCATGCCTAGCGGCACGATTACCAGGCTCACCAATGGAATTGCGACGATATTGGCGACAAAACTCGCCGGGTTCAATTGATCAAACAGCGCGATACTGATCGGGATAAACAATAGCGAAAATAATAGCTGTAGCGTCAGCACCTGTTTCCATCGGCAGCGTTGATGCGTCATCAGGTACTGGGCAAAGGCAATTAGAAGCAGCGCAGAGATACTCAACCAGAATGACGATGAACCTACTGAAAGTGGATCGAATATCAGTATCACTATCACTGCTATCGCAATACTGTTTAACAGGTTGATGCCAGTTCTAAAATTGAATGCCAGGAAAATCACCATCAGCATTATTAATGCACGCAGGGTTGGCAGGGCGAACCCGGCCAGGGCCGCATATAGCAGGGCAGCAGCAATAGCCAGAGCGGCCGAAAACAGCGGTCGGTTATACCCGAGCCGGTAACAGCCCAACTGCCATAGCAGGCGACCGATAAAGAAGAATAGAGCCGATACGATACCGATATGCAAACCAGATATGGCTAACAGGTGTGCCGTGCCGGTATCCTGCAATACTTGCCGATGCCCTGGATCGATATCCGCTCGATAACCTATCGCCAGGGCCTTGATTAGTCCGTTGTTATCGCAATCGGAACAAGTGTCATCAATCCCCTGTTTAATACGGCTACGCCATCGATCGACCACCGACAGCGATGATCTACCGGTGCGGCGATTAAATCGGGATGATTTGACATATCCAGTTGCGCCAATACCCTTGACGAACAGCCAACGTTCATAATCGAAACCGCCTGGATTCTGATAGCCACTGGGGATCCGCAACTTTACCTGCAGTTGCCACCTTTCGCCGACCTTCAAATTTTGGCGGGTGTGATACCAGCTCAGACGGATCAATCTTGGCAAAGAAAGTGAATAACCTTCAATAAAATCCGGCTTTAACAGGAACCGGACTGATTCGGCTCTTTGCTCGGGTAACCCCGCAATAACCCCGGATATCTGCAGTATCCGGCCGTCGAAATCGCTTGCTAGCCTGCTGTTCAGGGTTTGCTGAATAAATAAACCGGCCCACAGAAAGCTTGCCGCTAGCAGTATCAGGAATCGGTATCTGGGCAGGTAAAAGGCGAACAACAACAAAGCAGGTAAATAAGCTATCCAGTGCCCCTGGGGTAAGACACTACCGTAAAATGCCAACACCGATCCCAGTGCCATTGCTATCGCTATGTTGATCATGCCATCCGTATGCTTGTCTACTTTTTCACTTTGCACAATAGGCGATTAGCATCGATAATACAAATCTGATGGCAAAAAACCTAATCAAGAAATATTTACCTCACCCTCGATCAATCACCTCGAACAGGTGGCTCAAGCTACTGGGTCCGCGCCTGCACGAACCGAGTCTCTGGCATCTCAATCGGCGCTCATTC
Organism: Gammaproteobacteria bacterium; assembly: GCA_027293245.1. Taxonomy (GTDB): domain Bacteria; phylum Pseudomonadota; class Gammaproteobacteria. Next base: position 1,482 of record JAPUFZ010000194.1, on the reverse strand, counting down.
GCCGGCGCTATGGCAGTGGGAATGTTCTGTGCGTTTTTGCCGATACCATTTCAGATGCTACTTGCCGCAATTGCGGCTGTAGCGTTCCGCGTCAATATTCTGGTTGCAGTTCCCCTGGTCTGGATTAGTAATCCCATCACCATCGCGCCGATTTTTTACTTTTGTTATTATGTCGGGGCATTAATTCTGGGTACTGAAATCCACGATTTTATAATTGAACTGGACTTCGACTGGTTACTCTCGGAGCTACTGTATACCTGGCAACCGCTGTTGCTAGGGTCGCTGGTGGTAGCAACGATTGCATCCCTGGTTTCGTTCATGCTGGCTCAGTTTTTCTGGCGATATCATCTCTGGAACCGCATTAAAATTCGCAAAAGGCGTGGAAGAAAAGTTAAGTCCAGATCCACATGAACCTGTTCTGGATACTTGTATTTACCTGCACGAGTGTCATCGCCGGTACTAGTTTGTGTTTTTATCTATTAGCTAAAACCGAGGAAGTCAAATCGACGGTGTGGATTCTCGAACACGTCGTTTGCCCGATCACGCGCATTGTCGTATTGCTGTTTATCGTCAGCCTGATATATCCAGCCGTTAGCCCTGAAACATCCACCCATGATTTCTGGCGGGTATTATGGCAGCAGGAGCATTTTAATCAGGCGATCAACATCCTCTTTTTTGGCAGTCTGATTCTGGCTTTCATACCTGTTGTCAGCCATCCGGTGTTCGCCTTGCCGCTGCAGAGTTGTCTGTCGATCGCACTGGTATTCAATTGGCAGTACGGCACGACCCTGGCCGAGGATCCTGAATTTATTCCGGGAACCGGCTTTGCGCTTAAAATTATTCTGTATTTGCTTGCTGTTTACTTTGCGACGCGCTCTATCAGTGTTCCAATTTCACGCTGGATCGACAGGAAACTCGCTATCAGCGGCAGTATCCGCCTGGTCTCGGATTCAATTTACCTGACCCTGCAAATTCCAGTAATGCTAATGTACTGCTCATACCTGCGCGACCAAATCTAGCCACCGTTAATCAATCCTAAATATTTATGCTCTCGCAAAGGCGCAAAGGGAAAGGTGGGAAAAGAGATTGGAAGGCGTATTTTTGGAACAACCCGTAGAAACTATGAAGGACTGTAATCAGTTACCCTTAAGTCTCAATAACCAAAGGGCATTGCACACGGAAGTGCCGGTGCCGCGTAGCACAGGGATGTGCCGGTCCGGCGCACCGGAGAGCGGCCATTGCACCGGTCCAGCTATGGCGGCGCAATGCGCTCCGCTTATTGCGCCCTACGGCTCTGTTTTTTTATCTATACCAGCGTCAGCTGATGCTTTTCAATAATGATTTGACGGTTTTTATAGAGTAATCCAAGCGCTATCTTATAGGTAGCCTTGCTCACTCCGTAAGCTTTATAGATATCCTCGGGCGGACTCTTGTCGGTGAGCGTGGATATGCCATTGTTATCTTTCATATGCGCCAGTATCG
>JAPUFZ010000193.1 GCA_027293245.1 Gammaproteobacteria bacterium | reverse complement strand
GGCGGATCCTGGTGATCTGTTTGTGATTCGCAATGTCGCCAACCTGGTACCGCCGATGGAGCAGGAAGGCACCTTTCACGGTACCAGCGCGGCACTGGAATTCGCGGTACTGGGCCTCAGTGTGAAGCACCTGATGGTGCTCGGCCATGCCCATTGCGGCGGTATCAAGATGATGATGGCACCCGATACCGGTGACAATACCTTTAAATACGTACCCTCCTGGGTATCGATGCTTGCCGCTGCCCACCGTCGCGTGCTGGCAACCATGTCGCAAGCCAGTCACGAGGCGCGCACACGCGCCTGTGAGCAGAATGCAGTCCTGGTTTCGCTTGAGAACCTGACCACATTTACGTGGGTTCGCGAGCGGGTCGAATCCGGCGATCTGCAGTTGCACGGCTGGTACGTCGACATCGCGATCCCGGAACTCAGCTCCTACGACTGGGAATCGGGAAAATTTATTCCCTTCGCCTGAACACCCCGGGTATCCAGATTTCTCGAAAATTTTCTTATTTGCCCAGTTTTTCACAAAGTACGCGGATATCCGGACACCTGTCTATTTCTAATAATTCATCTGCAATGGATATCGCCAGGCTTTTACTCTTACCACCATGCGCCAGGCAATCCGTGAATTTATCCACCAGTGTCGGAGTCGACACCGGATTGCCCGGCATACCGGTGGGGCGATCAAGAAAATCGCTAAACCGTTCATTTGACCTGGTAGTAATGGTAACACCCGCCCACTCGGGGCATCTTTGATGAACCGTATCATCGTTTGCCAGATATTCGGGTACCTGCATCGTCACCTTTTTCATCTGCAACTGCAATTCTGGAGCCGCCAATACTTCTTCGGTCAAATGATCGAGTTTTATGTCGCCGTAGGTGAGAATACAAGCAATCGCAAATTGCATCGAGAACTGGGCTTGCCGGATCGATTCCGGATTGCTGTAAACAAGACTGATAGCCACCAGGGGTGGTACCTCGCAAGCCACACCAACTATTTCGGAGGAATCCAGATTGTGCCGATCCAGTAGCTTTGCCGTGAGCTCGGCACCCGCCTGGGCTGCAGAGCAAACCGGGAACGACTTGAATAATATGCCGGGATCAGTCAAGCGCCATTGATCGCCGAGTCGCAAGCCAGTGTCAGTAGAGTGTTGATCATCATTGAAAAGCGCCAAAAAACCATTCTTGCCTTCAAAGACTCTATTAGGGCCAGTAAATCCAGTGTCCGCCAGTAACGCGCTTTGCGTTCCGGTACTGGCCGCCATTCCAATTCCAAGAGGTTTCGCATCACTGCCAAATGATGCCTTCATCCCATTCGAATGACTTACTGCGATCGCCAACGCGTTCGCAGTTTGATGCACATCCAGTCCAAGGATCCTCGAAGCCGCCGCAGCCGCTCCCAGCGGTCCGTAAACAGCACTGGTCCACCAGCCCTTGTAATACAGATGCGTCGTGCACCACTCGGCGATGGCGTATTCAATTTCAACACCGGCAATAAATGCCTCCAGTAGACTCCTACCCCCTACGCCTCTGTGTTCTGCCATCGCAAACGCAACCGGCAGGACCACGACCGATCCATGCATGATGCCGGTATAGCTGGTATCGTCGAAATCGTAGGCATGCCCCGAGGCAGCGTTTACGCAGGCAGCGCCCATCGGATGTAAACAGGTGCTCGTTCCCAACAGGTGTGAATTGCCGTCCCTGTAGACATGCCTCGCGTGTTCCATTGCGGCACTTCCGAGCTGGCTTTTCTGTCCGGCAACAATCACTCCAAGCGTATCGAGCACACAGCGTCTGGCTTCGTCGACGACAACCGGGGGAACCTGATCGAGGTCTAATGCAGATACGAAATTAGCCAGCCGATCGATTACTGATAATGAATTTTCCATTCCTTATTTGTTCATTTAATTTCTACCGAGGCCTGGATTAATTCAACTATCTCGCTCTGGCTAATCAAATTTCTCTCCTGCGCAATTTCCAGAAAAGACCTCTAAAAACGAACACTACCCCTTACAAGATTACTCACATCGGAGTAACCCGGCTTCGGCACCATGGTAGTGGCAAGCGCCTAAAATTTCTGCAATTTTTCCATCGACCGTGAAGATGAGCCAGCGATTACCCATTAACCCGTCTTGACAGATGGATCGATTAGCCGTAAATTCGATTCGCCCAATAATAATTATGTTTTCGGGTTCGACTCTCAAAGATATTAGCTTTGAAGTCAACCATTCAACAAACCGGAGAATTCCAAAAATGATTAAAACACTTATGCATAGAGCGCTATGTGCTGTCATTCTGGCCAGTTTTACCTTGGCTACCACCCAGGCTATTGCCTCTAACGACCGTTTCAAGAAGGTTCTGGATCGCGGCAAGCTGGTGGTCGGTGTCAAGGCCGATTACAAGCCATGGGGCTTCCGCGATTCCAACGGCAAACTCATCGGCATGGAAATTGACATGGCCCAGGACGTGGCCGATGCGCTCGGCGTCAAGCTCGAACTGGTTCCGGTGCAGTCATCCAACCGCATGCAGTTTCTGCAACAGGGTAAAATCGACCTGATGATCGCCACCATGTCCGATAAGGCCAACCGCCGCAAGGTAGTCGGGATACCGCAACCGAACTACTATACCTCGGGTACCAACGTACTGGCGAAAAAAGGCATGGTGAAAAGTTGGGCGGATCTCAAGGGTAAACCCGTCTGCGGCAAGCAGGGGGCATTCTACAACAAGCAGGTATCACAAAAATACGGTGCCAAGATTATCGCTTTCGTCGGCAATGCCGAAGCCAAGCAGGCGTTACGCGACGGCAAGTGCGTGGCCTGGGTCTATGACGACAGCTCGATCATGGCTGATCTCGCGTCCGGTCAATACAACGATTACGAAATGCCGATGATGACCGAAGACGACAATCCCTGGGCGCTCGCCGTCCCGCTGGACGAATTGAATGGTATCTGGGGCAACTTCATGTCCGGTATGATCTACAACTGGCACAGCTCGGGTCGGTTGATCGAACTGGAAAAGAAGTGGGGCATCCAGACCACCCAGTTCGTTTTGGATATGAACAAGCGGTTCGAACCCTACGAGGCGAACTAAGTCGATTTAGGGGCGGGTGCAGCTTGCGCCCGTCCCCATAAGTTTTTAGACACACTGTTCGATAACCACGGAACAGGGGGAGATCTCGTGGAATTCGCAGACTACTTCCTCGAACTGTACGAAAATACCGGCTGGAATTTCGTATTTCTCTATGAGCAATACGAATACGACCGGGTCCTGGAAGGCATGTGGGTATCAATCAAGCTGATCGTCGCGAGCCTGATTTTTAGCCTGGTAGTTGGCTTCATCGGCGCCTGGGCGCAAGGAGTGAATTCTAAATTCGTCCGCAACGCAATCGCAGGGTACATCCAGCTTTTCCGCAATACACCGCCCTTCGTGCAGATCCTGTTCTTCTATTTCGTGCTCGGCAACCTGGTCCCGACTTACGATGCCGGCGGCTACCAGGAGGGTTATATCGACAGCTTTGGCTGGGCGGTAATTTCGCTGGGTTTTTTCGCCGGCTCCTTCAATGTGGAAATTTTTCGTTCGGGGATCGAAGCGGTACCGGAATCAACCCGTGAGGCTGCCGAGGCACTCGGTTACACGCGGCTGATGTCGTACATTCATGTTATTTTCCCACTGGCGTTTCGGGTTTGCCTGCCGTCGCTCAACAATAACCTGGTCAATCTACTGAAAACAACGACTCTCGCCTACGGTATCGCCGTGCCGGAAATGATGTATACGGCCAACCAGATCTGGTCCGACAATGTCAATGTATCGGAGATGATGATTTTTCTGTTTCTCTTCTACGTCGGTCTGGTCGCCATACTCGTCTACGGCATGCACAAATGGGAACGTAAAATGAAAATCCCGGGGTATGGCTGATGGATACTGGTAAAATTACGCTCAACAATTCTAATTCCACTGTCGATGGCACGGGGTCTACGGATTTACCGGTACTATTACCTGTAGCCGCACAGACCCGGCATGCGGCAATGATCGAACGTCGCGAAGGCACCTTTCGGCTCAACATGCAACCCCGCCACGCCCTTTGGGTATTTGCGATCTTCGCTGCTGCAGTAGTCACTGCCGAGGCCGCCACTGTGGATGGATTAATTAGCCCCTTCGAGGCGATGCTAAAATGGGCGCCGTTTATCCTATGGGGACCCGAGGGCCAGCTAACGGGCTTTGCCCTTAACCTGATCATCAGCTTTTTTGCGATGCTGTTCGGCACCGTCGCCGGCACTGCTTTAGGCCTGATGCAGATATCGTTGCTGCTGCCGGTGCGCCGGGGATCATGGTTTGTCACGCAATTTTTCCGCAATTCACCGTGGCTGGTCTTACTATTCACGATCATGCTGTTGTTCCCGTTCGAGATCGATCTCGGTTTCATCATTATTCCGATACCCGACTGGATGAAAGCAGTGATCGGCTTCTCGCTGCCGGTGATGGCGAACATCTCGGAAGTTGTGCGCGGCGCGGTCATCTCCTTGCCCTCGGGCCAGTGGGAATCGGCCGAGAGCCTCGCTTTCACGCGGCGTCAGACCCTGTGGATGATCATCTTGCCACAATGCGTCAAGCGTATGATCCCACCCTGGATTAACTGGTATTGTATTCTCGCGATGGCGACACCGATTGCTTCGATCATGGGCGTCGAGGAGTCCGTGACCTACACTGCACAGGCCCTGAATGCCGAGGGCGACCGACCGGAGCTGATCCCGATCTTCTACGCATTCCTGCTCGTGATCCATTTTATTTATACCTATCCGATCGCTCGCTGGTCAATCCAGCTCGAAAAGAAATTCGCGATCAAGACCTGAGGAGGCATTCATGTCAGAAATTGCTAGTAACGGCGGCTCAGCCTGGACACCCGACCAGCCCATGGTCTCGATCAAGGATGTGCACAAGTCCTTCGGCGATCTGGAGGTTTTGAAAGGCATTTCGATGGATATCATGAAGGGCGAATGCATCTGCATTATCGGCCCCTCCGGTTCCGGCAAATCGACCCTGATCCGTTGCGTCAACGCGCTGAACGACATTCAGAAAGGCTCGATCCTGGTCGAAGGCCTGGAGGTTAACGATCCCGCCCTTGACAAGCTCGAACTGCGCAAGAAGGTCGGCATGGTGTTCCAGCAATACAATCTGTTCCCGCACAAGACGGCGATCGAGAACATCATGATGGCGCCGATCCACGTGTTGAAGCAGGACGAGAAAGAAGTCGAGGAACTCGCCCGCGAACTTGTCAAGAAGGTGCGCCTCGAAGGCAAGGAGAACAGCTACCCGGGCGAGCTTTCCGGTGGTCAGCAACAGCGGGTCGCCATCGCCCGGTCTCTCGCGATGACCCCGGACGTGATGCTGTTCGACGAAGTGACTTCAGCACTCGACCCGGAAACGGTGAAGGAAGTGCTGACCACTATCCAGGAGCTGGCCGAGGAAGGCATGACCTGCATTCTGGTTACCCACGAGATGGGCTTTGCGCGTGAAGTTGCCAACCACATCTATTTCACCGACCGGGGCGTGATCGTCGAGCATGGCGAGCCGGCGACCTTCTTCGACGATGCCAAGGATCCGCGAACCAAAGAGTTTCTAAGCCAGATATTGTAAAACAGGCCGCCATCCCCGACACGGCAAGTTCAACAGACCTGCTGGAACGCAATCAACTCAACTCCGGTAACACCTGGCACCAGGTTGCGCAGACAGTCACTCACCCAGTCGAAGTCGATATCGCCCGCAGCAAGTTCTCTGGTATTATTTCGCTCACCTCCGCGTATGACCCTAAAGGTCAGCGCATGCGTAGTTATTTACAGGTCTAAGCATGAGTCACGTATTTCCACGCCATACCAAATCAGCACCCCCAATCGCGGTCAAGGGTGAAGGTGTTTATCTCTACGACCAGCAGGGCAAGCAGTACCTTGATGGTTCCGGTGGCGCCGCAGTATCCTGCCTCGGGCATGGTGACGCGGAAGTTATCGACGCGATCAAGGCACAGCTCGATCGACTGGAATTTGCACATACCGCGTTTTTTAGCTGCGATGCCGCCGAATCACTGTCTGAGCTACTGATTCAGAACGCGCCCGGCAATCTCGACCGCGTATACCTGGTATCAGGCGGTTCCGAGGCAGTAGAAGCCGCACTCAAACTCGCGCGCCAGTACTTTCTCGAAATCGGCCAGCCGCAACGTCACAGGGTAATTGCCCGCTTACAAAGTTATCAT
>JAPUFZ010000192.1 GCA_027293245.1 Gammaproteobacteria bacterium | reverse complement strand
GGCTTGGTATGAATATTGGCGGTCTCATGCCGGAAGACCGCGATGTCGAAGGCGTTGTTGAAATGATGCTATATGCCACTGGCAATTACAACAAAAAGCTGACTGAAGACCGTCTCTTTGACTGGCATGCCTCACTATTCCCAACAGGGCGAAGCGGTATGAGCAGTATCATTGTCGGCAACTGGCGTGATGATAGTAGTGGTCCCATGCGTGTTGTTTCCGGGGCCATTGGTAAAGAGAAAGTCCATTACGAAGCCCCACCGGCAAAACGAGTTCCAACAGAAATGAAAGAATTCTTAAAATGGTTTGCCAAACCATGGGATATCGACCCGCTGATTGGCTCAGGCCTCGCGCATTTGTGGTTTGTCACGATCCACCCGTTTGAAGACGGCAATGGCCGGATCGCGCGCGCTATAGCCGATATGGCGCTTGCCCGCTCGGAAAATTCAGATCAGCGTTTTTATAGTATGTCGGCGCAAATACGTCATGATCGTAATGACTATTACAATTTGCTGGAGCGAACCCAAAAAGGTGATCTCGATGTCACGCGCTGGATGGAGTGGTTCCTTAACTGTTTAGACCGCGCCATTGAGGGCGCACAAGGGACATTAGGCGCCGTCCTTTACAAGGCGCAATTCTGGGATCGATTTGCAAAAGAGCCACTAAACGCGCGTCAAATTAAAATCCTGAACAAACTACTTGATGACTTTGAAGGAAAGCTCACTACATCGAAGTGGGCGAAGATTGCAAAATGCTCGCAGGATACCGCCTACCGTGACATTCTGGACCTTGTCGACCGGGGTGCCCTACAAAAGGATCTCGGTGGCGGGCGCAGTACGAGCTATTCGCTGATGAATTTCTGATCGGCAAACGAGAAGGAATATTTAATAGAAGACAGATCACATTTTCTGTTGGCAAGATTATTCAAGTGCCTTGTTCTATATTGAGAATGGTGCCCAGGGGCGGAATCAACCGGTCCGCGCTCGGCACCGACACGAGGATTTTCAGTCGGGTCTATATTTTTGTAACTTAATAAAATCAGTTACTTACGCGCTTCCCAATTCCATTTGTGCCAGTAAATAGCAGTAACCGCCAGTTTTTAGGGCACAAAATTGGCACACCAAATTGATGTTGCCTTTCTCACAAACAGGAGCTGCCGAGGATGTCCCGCCAGGTTTTCAGGCACTCTACACAGCTGCCGACGCTTTTCCATATCGCAGTTTCAGGCTCGGTTCGACCAATCACGGGACGATTGTCTGAGGGCAGTCGCCGCGGCGCGCTCTTCATGATCCAAAAGGGTGTCCGATACCCTGTGATTTAGTCGAGATTGAACACTGGTTATCGGGTGGATTCGAAGTCGGCCCCTAATCGATGCAGCAAGCCTCTCAGAGTTAACCTTCAATAGTTCCGATGGTATAGAGAAGCGGGTGAAGACGTAAAACCAGCATCTTCCAGGTTTCTTGAAAACCAGTATCAGGGCGGGTAAAGTTGATTGCTACCCGGTTAACAATTGATCCTGATTTATCTGAGCATTTATACCCCGCATACTCAAAGGATTAAGGGTCGCCAGAATAAAATGATAACTGGCGCGGTTTATTGGTGCACAATAAAAATGATGCATTCCCTGTACAGGAGGATAGATTTGAATTTTCGCATTTGGGTTTTTACTGCGCTGGTTTTTACCTTATCCCCGGTCATCGCCGGGAAATCAATTCCAGAATTTGATGTGCCCTTCGAACTTGGGCTCGGGAAATCCCTGTTTGAGGAAAATTGCGGCAGTTGCCACGGGACCTGGGGTCATGGAACCGACCAGGGTCCTCCATTGATGCATAAACTGTACGTCCCGTCACACCATGGCGATGAATCTTTTCACCGAGCAGCCCTGCGAGGCGTCCGCGCCCACCACTGGCAGTTTGGCGACATGCCCCCAGTGCCAGGTATTAGCAAGCGGGCCCTGAATAAAATTGTTCCCTATGTTCGATGGTTACAACGTAAAAACGAGCTGTACTAAAATCAGCGGTGAAACACCGGGGTTCAACGATTTTAATTAGCACCTATGAAAATCAAAACATTTAGCATTGGAAAACTCGCGCAAGCGGCTGGGGTCAATGTTGAGACGGTGCGCTACTATCAGCGTCGGAAATTGGTCAAAACTCCAGTTAGACCGAATCAGGGATTTCGGGTTTACCCTGTAGAGACCTTGCATCGAATCAAATTTATCAAGCGCGCCCAGGAGCTGGGTTTTTCTTTGATTGAAATCGAGCAATTGCTCACCTTATCCGCCGGTAACTGTGCCGCCATGGAAGATCTGGCGCGTCATAAACTGGTAAAAATTAAAGATAAAATTTCGGATTTACACCGCATGCAGACTGTTCTCAGTGAGTTAGTCGAAGCCTGCGAAACCAATCAGGACCCGCAAACCTGTCCCATTATCGAATCATTGGCTGCTGAATCTACCAGGCATAGTTGACAGCGTACCACGGTACGGCATTTATACTGGTTTTGATATCAATTGTGATGGTTAGGTTATGGGACATTATGATTTCTCAATTGAGGGCATGACCTGTGGTGATTGCGCCAGCGAAATTAAGACTTCCCTCGAAAGCCTGGATGACGATGTTCGTGCGGATATATCATTTTCAACGCGAAGCGCTCATGTTGATACCGATAATGTAACCAAAGACCAGTTGCAGGATGCCATCGAGGCCAAAGGATTCCAGGTAAATGATGCCAGGCTTCCAGCCAAAGACACAGACGGGAGATCGGAATCAGATGATAGTGACGGTCTGCAAATTGTTATCGTAGGGAGTGGTTCGGGTGCCTTTGCCGCTGCGATCCGTGCGGCCGATGAGGGCGCCACGGTTACCCTCGTCGAATCCGGCACGCTCGGCGGCACCTGTGTCAATGTGGGATGCGTACCTTCCAAGATCATGATTCGAGCGGCGCAGCTGGTACAGCACCAGCAAAGTTCCCCGTTCGCCGGTATTCAACCACTCCAGGCAATCGTTAGTCGTGCCGAAATGGTTAATCAACAACAGTCGCTGGTTGAAGCCCTTCGGGCGGCAAAATACCAAAATGTGCTCGAGTCGAATGCGGCTGTAACCTTGTTGCGTGGACGCGCCCATTTCGTCGATGCAAACAGCCTGTCTGTAATTGATGAAACAGGCAATGAAATCATACTTCGGCCAGATCGAATTTTGCTGGCGACCGGAGCGAGTCCGAGCATCCCCGCTATTAATGGCCTCGAGGTCACGCCTTACTGGACCTCCACCGAGGCACTGGTAGCAGAGGAATTGCCCGAAAGGCTGGTTGTAATCGGTGGTTCCGTGGTCGCACTCGAACTGGCGCAGGCTTTTCAACGCCTCGGCAGTCAGGTGACCCTGTTAGCAAGAAGCACATTGCTGTCAAAAGAAGACCCGGAACTTGGCAAGGGTTTGCTGGACATTCTGGTCTCTGAAGGGATGGAGGTTCGACAACACACGCTTCCCGACAGCGTGGATTACCTGAACAATGAATTTGTCATCAATGCGGATGGTGACAAAATTTACGCCGACAAATTGCTGGTTGCTACGGGACGCTCACCGAATACGCCGGACCTGAATCTCGAAGCGAGTGGTGTCATCACCGATGATCGTGGTGCGATCATTATTAATAATCGCATGCAAACCAACCAGCCCCATATCTATGCGGCAGGTGATTGCACCGCGCAACCCCAGTATGTATACGTTGCCGCCGCAGCAGGTACCCGCGCTGCGGTAAATATGACCGGCGGTGATGCCACGCTGAATCTGGGGACTATGCCGGCGGTGGTATTCACTGATCCGCAGGTCGCAACGGTTGGCCTGAGCGAAGCCCAGGCAGAGGCCCAGGGTATCGATACCGAAAGCCGTGTCCTCGGTCTCGACAACGTGCCGCGTGCGCTGGTCAATTTTGAAACGCGCGGGTTTATCAAACTGGTCATCGAGCGCCAAACCAGTCGATTGTTGGGAGCGCAAATACTTGCCGGTGAGGCGGGCGAAATCATCCAGACAGCCGCGCTGGCAATACACAACCGCATGGATATCGATGATCTGGCGAACCAGTTATTTCCTTATCTGACCATGGTGGAAGGTCTCAAACTTTGTGCGCAAACTTTCCGTAAAGATGTTTCCCAACTCTCATGTTGCGCAGGTTGAATCGAACCGCTGGAGTAAACTGTCATTTGAAACATCGGAATAAAACACCAAAACGCTTCGCAAAAAACTGTGCACAGGCTTTGCTTGTCGGGTTTGTCTGCATCATGGCGCCGCTGGCCAGTGTATCCGCTCAAGGCGGGTTGCCGTTTCTGACACTGGAGTTGGCGATCTGGTCGGTGGTGATGGCGGCGTTGATTGCGATTATTATCGCTTTTATCGTGTTTTTGCGGCGCCAGGGAATGGCGGTCAGCAAGGCGTCGACTGCCGGGGGGGTATTAGGC
>JAPUFZ010000191.1 GCA_027293245.1 Gammaproteobacteria bacterium | reverse complement strand
AACTATCCGAACAGGTGGTCGATATGCTGAAAAACCCGATGGATTTCGATGCACCGGGATGGACCGCCAATGCCAGCCTGCCCGGAGGCGATATCGATAATGCAGATTTCGCCTCATTCCTGGATAGTTGCAGGCGACAGTATCCCTGGCTCGACGATGAGGTGTTAAAGGACTATGCACGCAACTATGGAACCGAAATCGAAATAATGCTTAGCGGACGCCGGTGCATGGCAGATCTGGGGGATAACTTCGGTGGCGGATTAAATGAATGCGAAGTCAGATACCTGATCAAATACGAATGGGCTGAACTGCCCGAGGATATTCTCTGGCGCAGAACCAAAAAAGGTTTGAAGGTATCGCAGGCCACCGAAATTAATTTGCAGACGTTCATGTCTCATTTCAGATAAGTTTAGAATCAGAAACCTCGAGGATTGTTTTAAATGAGTAATAGGTAGTAAAGTCGGTAATTATTGTGGAATATAGCGATGAAACTCGCAGGAGAAACCCAGGTCTTGATTACTAACCGGAGAGGAGCTGTCATGAGCATGATAAAAATAATCCTTCGAACAGGTCTAATAGCCGGATTAATATTTACCGTCGGCTGCGCAACCCAGTCACCCTACAATACAGCTCAGTCTTCAGTAGACCCTGGCTCACTAGTACAAATTAACCGACCGCTCGAGATACCCAATGGGAAAGCGCGGCTTTATTTCCAAAATGGCGTTGAAATCACCTGGCGCAACATAGAGAAAATGATTACTTATTGTAGTATTCGAATGCGAGACAGACATAAGGCAGGCGAACCGAAGATTATCATATCACCGGAGCAATTTGAAATAATCAAGCTGCGTAGATTTAATGATTATGTAAGTAGGAGGAATGACAATTCCCCCACCATGGTGATTTTTGAATTGGAGATGCGCTTAAACTCAACCGAACAACCCGGTGTCATGGCTTTATACTGCGCTAAACGGGTAATGGTTATGACCTGGGTTAATACCAATCAGTATTACCCTAACAACACGGAAATTATTACTGCCCTGGGTGATACGATAGAGATAAAAAGCCCATGAAAATACCGATTTTTCGATGTTAAATGGTATCTGGGTTTAAGGAGATTAATCGTGCCAAGCATTAATTTAATTATTCGCGGTGTCGTGACGGTGACAGGAATTGTATTAGCCAGTGGTTGCGGAGTTTTCTTTAAGAATGATCCTATTCAACCCCGCGTAACCCCCGCCCTGGTAGTACAAATTAATCAGAATCTGGAAATACCCAATAGGCAGGCACGCGTCTATATCCAGGATGGTATTAAGGCAGCGTTGCGTGAAGTAGATAAATGGAGCACCTATTGCAGCCTGCGAATGAAAGACCGGCATATTGATGGTGAACCGAATCTGACCATACTGCCGGGAAAATTTGAAATCATAAAGGTGCGCGAATTCGACGATTCCCTCTATTTTCCGGGAACCTTTGTCGTATCAACGGGAATCTCTTCCGATTTCCCTCTCGATGTGATTTTTGAAGTCGAAATGCGCCTGAAATCTGCCCAGCAACCCGATGTCTGGGCCATGTATTGCGCTAGACAAGTGACCGTTTTTAGTCCAATTTTTCGATCAAGCTATTACCCGAAATTAGCCGACATAAGTGTTGCCCTGGGTAATACAGTAGAGATAAGGGAGCCATAGGAGTTGATTCAGTAACGACTTGCCCGGTGATATGAAGACGCTTTAGTACCCTGCTGCCATTCCGTCTTTACGGGGATCCGATCCGCCGTGCAAAACACCCTGGCGCCAGTCGATAAAAATTGCCTGCCCGCCACCGTGCGGATCGATAGCCTCAACCGTCCTGTGGCCTAGTTTGGCCAACCCACGTCGTGTCGTTTCAGTAATACCGGCTTCAAGCGACAATTCACCGCCATACAGGAAAAACCGCGGGGCATCGAGCGATTCCTGTACGTCCATACCATAGTCAATCCAGTTGGAAAGAAAATAAGTCTGGCCCATCGCCTGGTAATGGCCACCCATCACACCGAAACTAAGTATCGGGTCATCATTTTCATAAACCATTGATGGGATGATGGTGTGCATCGGTCGTTTTACCGGCTCAAGCTGGTTGAAATGACCATTTTCGAGGGTAAAACCTTTTCCTCGGTTTTGCAGGATGATACCGGTATTGCCGGCGACAAGACCGCTACCCCAGGAGTCAAACACACTATTAATCAACGAGCAGGCATTACGTTCCGCGTCAACCACGGTCAGGTAAACCGTATCGCGGTGATTTGGCAGAGCCGAAACAATCGGCTGAGACAGAACCTGATCAAACCGAATGCGTGAAAATTGCTGCCGGGCAAGCTCATCTGACAGCATCAGATCAATCGGCAGCGGGTTAAATACTGGATCGGATATAAATCGATCGCGTTCAGCCATCGCCAGGCTAAATGCCTCACTGAGAAGATGGACATGTTCGGTGCCAAGGTGCTGGTAATCGACAACATTGGTTTGCGCGAGAATATTGAGCGCCATCAGGGTGGTAATCCCCTGGCTATTGGGTGGAATCTGGTACACCCTGTAACCACGATAGTCGGTACTGATCGGGTCTACCCCTTCGGAACGGTGTCGGGCGAAATCTTCAAGGCTAAACAACCCCACGTGAGTTTGACTGAAACGTACTATTTCCTCGCTTATTTCACCCTGGTAAAAAACATCATGGCCTTGGTCGGCTATCAGTCGCAGGCTACGAGCCAAATCCGACTGACGGTGTATCGTACCAGTTCCGGGAGCCTTGCCATTCACCAGATAGGCGGCAGATGCCTCCGCGGTTTGGCTGAGCAATAATTCATGCGACTTCCAGTTATGGGCAATAA
>JAPUFZ010000190.1 GCA_027293245.1 Gammaproteobacteria bacterium | reverse complement strand
TACGTCCTGGCGCTCCTTTCATCCTCGGTAATTTTCTGTCTTCGATGAGCCTGCGAACCGGTGCGCCGACCTTCGGTATGCCCGAACCGGTAATGTCCAACCTGGTGATCGGGCAGCTGGCGCGGCGCCTGGGCGTTCCGTTGCGGTGTGGTGGGTCTCTAACCGCGTCGAAGCTGGCGGATGCGCAGGCCGCGTTTGAGAGTGCCGATTCGATGCTGTCGACAGCACTGGGCGGTGCCAATTTTGTGTTGCATGCTGCCGGTTGGCTTGAAGGTGGTCTTTGTACCGGTTACGAAAAACTGGTGATCGACGCCGACCGTCTCGGTGCCCATCAGGTTATGTTGGCGGGTCTGCCGATGGATGACAATGCGCTAGCGCGTGATGCTTATTCCGAAGTTGAGCCCGCCGGTCATTTCCTTGGCTGTTCGCATACCATGGCTAACTATGAAACCGCCTATTACGAAGCCCTGCTGTCCGACAGTAACAATGTCGAGCAATGGGAGGAAGAGGGTTCGAAAGATACAGCGCAACGGGCCTGGGAACGCTGGAACCAGTTGTTGAAGGAATATGAAGCGCCACCGCTGGATGCGGCAAAAGATGAAGAATTGCAGGAATATGTGGCGAAGCGAAAGGCGGAGATTCCAGATGCCTGGTACTAGACACCCTCTCAGAGGGTTAGGGTGAGGGTCTATAGTTTTAGTAAATTCTTTTTTTGAGGAATTGATTTTGGAAACACACGCAAAAGTAGTCATCATTGGTGGTGGCGTAGTGGGTTGTTCTATTCTTTTTCATCTGGCTAAATTCGGCTGGAAAGATTGCGTATTGCTGGAACGAAATGAACTGACCTCGGGTTCATCCTGGCATGCGGCCGGGCAGATTCACACCATTTCGTCGGACCCGAATATTTCACGCCTGCAAGGATATACGATCAATCTATACAAGGAAATTGAAGCAGTATCCGGGCATTCTGTCGGTATGCATAATACCGGCGGTTTTTATCTGGCATCGAACCAGGACTGGTACGATTACCTGAAAAGAGAACGTTCCAAGGCTCGCTATATGGGACTTGATCAGGAGTTCATTTCGCTCGAGGAAGTGGCCAGGTTGCACCCGTTGATCGATCCGAAGCGATATGTCGCGGCACTCTGGGATCCGCTCGATGGCGACGTCGATCCATCCGGAGTGACCTATGCCTACGCCAAAGCAGCCAGGGTCCACGGGGCCAGTTATCATACCCATACGCCGGTAATTGAAACCAGGCAACGGGCCGATGGCAGCTGGGATGTGGTCACCGAGAAGGGTACGATTAACGCCGAACATATCGTCAATGCCGGCGGCCTGTGGGCGCGCGAAGTCGGTCTATTGTCGGGCCTGCATTTGCCGGTGCAGCCGATGGAGCATCACTACCTGATTACCGATGCAATTCCCGAGATAGAAGCGCGTGATGAGCGACTGCCGGCCGGCATCGATTACGAAGGCAACATGTATTTTCGACAGGAAGGCAAGGGTATGCTACTCGGCACTTACGAACCAGTGGCTACGCCCTGGTCGGTGAATGGCACACCCCAATCTTTTGGGCACGAGTTACTGGAACCACAGCTCGATCATATAGCCGAACGCCTGGAACTCGGTTTTCAGCGGATACCGGCGCTAGAGAGAGCCGGTATCAAGGATATCATTAACGGCCCCTTTACCTTTGGTCCCGATGGCAATCCGATGATTGGACCAGTGCCCGGTATGCGCAACTACTGGACTGCGGTTGGTGTCATGGCAGGATTCTGCCAGGCCGGCGGCGTTGGACTATGCCTGGCCGAATGGATGATCGATGGTGAGCCGTCGATAGATGTCTGGGCCATGGATATCGCCCGTTTTGGCGACTATGCCTCGCCCGACTATGGCACGATCAAGTCAACTGAAAACTACGAGCGTCGATTTATCCTCACCTTCCCGAACGAAACCCTGCCCCGGGGTCGTTGTCAGAAAACCACTTCTTTATACGATCGATTGAGCGCCAGGGGCGCTGTCTGGGGTGATGCATTTGGGCTTGAAAGTGCACTCTGGTTCGCCAATGACCCGGAGGATGCGTTTGAGGAACCGACTTTTCGTCGGTCCCGGGCACACGACTATATTGCCGGAGAAGTAAAAGCCGTACGCGAAAACGTCGGCGCCATTGAAATTGCCAACTTTGCCAAGCATCGCTTTCGCGGGCCTGAAGCTCGCGTTTTTCTCGACCATGTTATGGCCGGTAGTATTCCCGGGCCTGGTAGGATCTCGCTTAGCCCGATGCTGACCCCGAAAGGAAAGCTCTATGGGGACTTAACCGTTGCCTGCCTGGACCAACAGGACTTTTTAATACTGGGATCAGGGGTGGCGCAGGAAATGCATCGGCGTTGGTTTGAGCAGCAGCTGGCGGGTTTTGAGGTGATGTATAGCAATGATTCCAGTCAACTCCACGGCATCGCCATTGCAGGGCCAAAAGCACGCGAGTTACTGTCGCGTATTACGCGTGACGATGTATCGAGTGAAGCTTTCAGATTCAGAGATATTCGTCAGACTTTCGTCGCCGGGGTACCCGCAATACTAACGCGTTTGTCGTTCTCGGGTGAACTCGGTTACGAGATCTACGTGGCCCCCGAATACCAGTTGAAACTGTATCAAACTATCGTCGAGCAAGGTGAAGATCTGGGCATCAAATTTTATGGGGCCAGGGCATTGATGAGTCTGCGACTGGAAAAAAACTGGGGTGTGTGGACACTGGATTTTCGGCCCGACTTTAGTGCCGCCGAATCCGGCCTGGATGTATTCATCAACTGGGACAAGGATTTTATTGGTAAACAGGCAGCATTGGCAGAGTCAAAGCAGGGACCCGCTAAGCGCCTGGTTGCGATGATCGTCGAAACCGATGATATCGACGTTTCTAACGATGAAGCGATTCTCAAGGACGGCGAATGTGTGGGCTATGTGACCTCGGGAGGTTACGCCCATAGCGTCGGACAATCGATGGCACTGGGTTATGTTCCAGTCGAACTGGCGCAGGCGAAAACTGCACTGGAAATTGAAATTATGGGTGGCATGTATGCTGCGCGCGTGATAGACAAACCGCTCTACGATCCGGCAGGGAATAAGATGAGAAATTAATCCCGGCTCTCGGTGGCTGATGCCGAAGAAGGCCGGGCCCCTTAAGAAGCCAGGCCACTGCTTTGCAGGTTGACTGCTGTATCGGTTTTTCCTATCCGTGCCAGGAATTGCTCAAAAGGTTCTGGACTTGCAAAGTAATTGCCCTGGAAACTCAGGCCTTTATTTTGCTTCAGATAGTTTAGTTCGGCGATAGTTTCGACGCCTACAGCGATAATGTCGAGGTTTAAATGTTGCGCCATAAAAATTATGGTATCGACGATAACTACATTATCGGCCGACCTGGAAATACCACGGACGAAGGATTCGTCAATTTTTAACTCGTCGACGGGCAGGCTATTTAAGTAGGCCAGCGAGGAATAGCCTGTGCCGAAATCATCGATCGAAAAACTCGGACCCAGTTCCCTGATCTCGTTCATCGTAGCGATGATCTGTTCGACGTTATTGATCACCATACCCTCGGTGATTTCGAGTTTTAGTTTTTTCGGATCCACACCTGTTTCGAGCAGCACACGCTCGACCTTGTTGCTAAACTTCAGGCTTTTGAATTGTTGCGGGCAGACGTTTACAGAGATCACGAGATCAGATTCGGGACCCAGTCGTGCAATATGTTCGCAGGCGTTGCGCAGCACCCAATCGCCGATGGGCACAATTAAACCGGTCTGTTCCGCGATCTCAATGAATTCAGCCGGTCTCACCAGGCCTTTTTCGGGATCGTTCCAGCGTAGTAAAGCCTCGGCGCCTATGACCTGATGCGAGTTGTTGAATTGCGCCTGAAAATGTAATTCAAACTGATTATTCTCGAGCGCATGGTGTAATCCTTTTTCGATGATGGCCCGATTATTAACAGCGTCCTGTAACTCCTTTGAGAACAGGCGCACACAATCGCGACCTTCGTTCTTGGCCTGGTACATGGCGACATCGGCATATTGAATCAGGTCTTCAGGACTTACCTGGCTGAGTGGAAACAGCGCGATCCCGACACTGATGGTGAGGTGGATGTCATGGCCCTGAATTGCAAATGGAGAATAGAATAATCGTCGGATCTTGTTTGCGATCTTGGTTGCCTGGGCGCTGGCAAGCTCAAAGTCGGGTCCCACCTCTGGAAGGAGTAC
>JAPUFZ010000019.1 GCA_027293245.1 Gammaproteobacteria bacterium | reverse complement strand
TCCTAGTGGGCAACGCCGGCGGCGCCGTGTTCATCGATTAGAAAACCGCTCACGAAGCGTCCGAGTGCGAAGGCACTGTTGAGCTCGTGGGGTTCGCCTTTCGCCACATTTTGTGCGAATACCCAGCCCGAACCCGGTGTCGCCTTAAAGCCACCAGTTCCCCAGCCGCAGTTAAAGTAAAGGCCCTTAACCGGGGTATTGCCGATAATCGGACAGGCATCGGGGGTAGTATCGACGATACCGCCCCATTGACGGTTCATGCGCACCCGGCTGAAGATTGGAAATAATTCGACGATCGCCGCGACCGTATGCTCGATACTGGAAAAACTGCCGCGTTGACCATATCCGTTGTAGCTGTCGATGCCGGCGCCTATAACCAGGTCGCCCTTGTCGGACTGACTCACGTAACCGTGCACCGCATTCGACATGACCACCGTGTCGAGCACGGGTTTGATCGGTTCGGATACCAGGGCCTGCAACGGATGGCTCTCTATCGGCATGCGAAATCCAGCCATTTCCGCCAGTACCGAGCAATGCCCGGCGACGACGACACCGATTTTCGTACTCGAAATCGTCCCGCGAGTCGTTTCAACACCGGAGACTTCGCCATTGCTTTGATTAATCGCGGTCACTTCACAGTTCTGGATGATATCGACACCGCGTTTGTCGGCGCCGCGCGCAAATCCCCAGGCCACCGCATCGTGTCGAGCGACCCCGGCGCGGGGTTGAAAGGACGCACCCATGATCGGGTAGCGACAACCCTGGTCGATATTGATGGCCGGGATGGCACGCTTAATTTCCTCGGGGCTGACGATATAGCCATCGATACCGTTCAGGCGATTGGCATTCACACGGCGTTCAATATCACGCATGTCCTGCAGGGAATGGCCCAGGTTATAGACCCCACGCTGGCTGAACATGACGTTATAATTAAGATCCTGGCTCAGGCCTTCCCAGAGTTTCATCGATTTTTCGTACAGGTGTGCCGACTCATCCCATAAATAGTTGGACCGGACTATGGTTGTATTACGCCCGGTATTACCACCGCCAATCCAGCCTTTTTCGAGGACCGCAATTTTCTGGATTCCATGTTCTTTGGCCAGATAGTAAGCCGTTGCCAGGCCATGACCGCCACCACCGATGATGATCACATCGTATTGTTTTTGTGGCTCAGGACTACGCCAGGCCTGTTCCCAGTTCTGGTGATAACTGATCGCGTTTCGCGCGAGTGAGAAAATCGAATATTTAGTCATATCTACCTGTCTGAATACCTGGCCAATCTACACTCATTAACTGTTCAATTAGGACTCTCGCCAAGACGCCAGGACCGCAGAGACCACCGGTTTGAGTTTACTTCGTACCCCTTTGCGTGCTTTGCGCCTTTGCGAGAACATCATTTACTGAGATATCAGCCGTTCCTGAATTAAAAAAACCTGCCGGGTGTATTTAATCACCGGACAGGTTTCCTGTTAAGCAAAATCGAGCCTGATACTCACTAACCCGTAATAGCCGGTTACAAAGCGGCTTCGAGCTCGGGTATCGCTTCGAACAGGTCGGCAACCAGACCGTAATCGGCAACCTGGAATATCGGTGCTTCACTGTCATTGTTAATCGCGACGATTACCTTGCTTTCTTTCATGCCTGCCAGATGCTGAATCGCACCCGAAATACCGACCGCGATATACAGATCAGGAGCAATCACCTTACCGGTTTGACCGACCTGGTACTCGTTCGGCACAAAGCCTGAATCGACCGCCGCACGCGAGGCCCCGACTGCCGCACCGAGCTTATCTGCGACCGCTTGCAACATGCTGAAATTTTCTCCGTTTTGCATGCCGCGACCGCCGGAGACCACAATTTTGGCCGAGGTCAGATCAACCCGGTCGTCTGACGAGACCGCCTGCGACACCCAACTGGAAAGACCGGTATCGGTTCCACCAGAGATCGCTTCGATCGCAGCCGAACCACCGCTTGCAGCGGCAGCATCAAAACTGATAATACGCACGGTAATCATCTTGATCGCGTCGGCAGATTGCACCGTAGCCAGCGCGTTGCCCGCATAAATAGGGCGTACGAAAGTATCGGGCGATTTGATTTCGACAATTTCCGAAATCTGCGCCATGTCCAGCAAAGCAGATGCGCGCGGCATGACATTCTTGCCAAAAGTGGTTGCTGCGACCAGTACATGGCTGTAATCCTTTGCGCATTCGACGATTAGCGTGGCCAGGTTTTCTGCTAGCTGATGCGCAAACATCGCATGGTCTGCGACCTTGACCGTGGCAACGCCGACAATTTGCGCCGCGCTTTCGGCCACTGCCTGGCAATCTTGTCCGGCCACCAGTAAATCGATATCGCCACCGATCTGCTGTGCCGCGGTAATGGTATGCAGCGTAGCAGCAGCGACTTCATTGTTGTCGTGTTCGACTATAACCAGATTACTCATTTGATCACCTTCGCTTCGTTGCGTAATTTGTCGACCAGTTCGGCGACGCTGTTGACTATCACACCTGCCGCCCGCGCTTCGGGCTCGACCACTTCGAGGATAGTCAGGCGCTGCGCTGTATCCAGACCCAGGCTATCCAGTTCGATCTTGTCCATCGGCTTACGCTTGGCCTTCATGACGTCGGGTAGCTTGACATAACGCGGCTCGTTGAGGCGCAGGTCAACACTGATAACTGCCGGCATCTTGACCGTAATGGTCTCGAGTCCGGCATCAACTTCGCGAATCGTGGTTGCGCTGTCGCCGTCGAGTTTGAAATCAGAGATGAAAGTACTTTGCGACCATCCGAGCAGTGCCGCCAGCATTTGCGCGGTTTGATTGGAATCATCGTCAATTGCCTGCTTACCGGCAAGCACCAGGCCCGGCGCTTCCGAATCGACAATAGACTTTAAAACCTTGGCGATCGCCAATGGTTCTAGCACTTCATCGGTCATCACATAAATCGCGCGATCGGCACCCATGGCCAGACCATGGCGCAGGGTTTCTTCGGTTTTGCCGCCGCCAACCGATACCACGATAAGTTCATCGGCCGAACCCGCTTCACGTAACCGCAGCGCTTCTTCGAGCGCATTTTCATCAAAAGGATTCATCGTCATCTTGGCATTCGCCAGGTCGACTCCCGAACCATCCGCCTTGACGCGCGCCTTGACCTGGGGATCAAGCACACGTTTAACACATACCAGAATTTTCATTATGCGCGTAACTTCTCGTTTTTGGGATCGTGAGGAGATTCCTCGATCACCGTAGCTTTAAACAAATCTCCGAGTATTTCGATTTCCAACTCGGTACCTATTTCGTGCAACCCGGTATCATGACCCAGCGCCAGTGATTTTTGCGTTCGCCAGCCGTAGCCACCGGAAGTTGCGCGACCCACTAATTTTCCGTCTTTGTAAATCGCCTCGGAACCACGCGCGTCGGCGTCGACTACAGCGTGAATCTCGAGTGTTACAAAAGCGCTTTTTGAAGCCTTTATCCCGACATTCGATCAATGCCTGTTTACCGATGAAATCCACCTCTTTATCGAGGCGAACAAAGCGGCCTAGACCCGATTCGGAGGCCAAGTATTCTATCGATATTTCACGTGGAATCAAGCGATTTGGACTTCTCCAGTCGTAAAGAATCCTTCGCGCGGATGCCGACCGGAAAGCTAAGTTTACGCGCCTGGTGATATCCAGAAAAATAT
>JAPUFZ010000189.1 GCA_027293245.1 Gammaproteobacteria bacterium | reverse complement strand
GAAATTCCCCATCTTTGTTATTCCGAGGAAATAGATTTACGTGCCGATGGCAACTGTCGTGCCTGTATGGTCGAAATTGAAGGCGAACGCGTATTGGCGCCGAGTTGTTGCCGTAATCCAACGCCCGGCATGGTCGTGTTTTCGAACAATGAGCGGGCGCAAAAATCACAAAAGCTGGTGCTTGAATTATTGCTCTCTGATATGCCCGAGCAGTCCTACACAATCGACAATGAACTGGTGCAATGGGCGAATAAACTCGGAGTGCGTGAACCGAGATTCAAGCCGCGTCATCAGCCGCCGGCTGACTTGTCGCATCCGGCGATCGCAGTCAACCTCGATGCCTGCATCCAGTGCACCCGTTGCCTGCGTGCCTGCCGTGAAACCCAGGTCAACGATGTCATCGGCCTCGCGTTACGCGGCCACCATACTGAAATCGTATTCGATCTCGGCGATCCCCTGGGCGAAAGCTCCTGCGTTGCCTGCGGTGAATGTGTTGCCGCCTGTCCCACCGGTGCGCTCAGCGATGCCAGCGGGGCACATGCGATTGCAGCGGACCGCAAAGTTGATTCGGTATGTCCCTATTGCGGTGTCGGTTGCCTGCTGACCTACCACGTCAAAGACGACAAAATCCTGCGGGTCGAGGGACGCGATGGTCCGGCCAACTTCAGTCGACTCTGCGTCAAGGGCCGTTACGGATTTGATTATGTTAATCACCCGCAACGATTGCTCAAACCACTGATTCGAAAACAAGGTGTGCCAAAAGGTCTGAATCAGCATTTTGACCCCAGCGACCCATCGAAAATGTTTCGCGAGGCAAGCTGGGACGAGGCCATGGCGTTTGCTGCTGGTGGCTTGAAAAAGATCAGGGACGAACTGGGTGGCGCGGGCCTGGCCGGCTTTGGTTCGGCAAAGGGCAGTAACGAAGAAGCCTATTTATTCCAGAAGCTGGTGCGCGCCGGCTTTGGCACCAATAATGTCGACCATTGCACGCGATTGTGTCACGCCTCCAGTGTCGCCGCTTTACTCGAAGGCATTGGCTCTGGCGCGGTTTCCAACCAGGTCGAAGACGTCAAGGAGGCCGAAGTTTTTATGGTGATCGGCTCCAATCCAACCACCAACCATCCAGTCGCGGCAACCTTCATGAAAAACGCGATCAAGCATGGCAAGAAACTGATTTTGCTCGACCCACGCCGAACCGATATAGCACGCCATGCAACCCACTTTTTACAGTTCAATCCGTCAACCGATGTATCATTGCTGAACTCGATTTTGCACGTCATAGTCGAGGAAGGTTTGACCGATGATAAGTTTATCGCCGAGCGCACCATCGATTTCGACGAATTGAAGGCCAATGTCGCCAATTTTAGCCCGGAAAAAATGGCGCCAGTAACCGGCATAGATGCCGAAATCGTGCGCGAAGTTGCGCGTCTGTTTGCCACTTCGAAAGCTTCCATGATCTTCTGGGGTATGGGCATATCACAACATATCCACGGTACCGACAATTCACGTTGCTTGATTGCGTTATCAATGATTACCGGCCAGGTCGGCCGGCCCGGAACCGGGCTGCACCCGTTGCGCGGCCAAAACAACGTGCAGGGTGCATCTGATGCGGGCCTGATTCCAATGATGTTCCCGGACTATCAGCGTGTCGATAACCCGGACGCGAATGATTGGTTCTCGAAGTACTGGAATGCTGAACTCGACCAAAAGGCTGGCCTCACCGTGGTTGAAATCATGCACGCAATTCTCGATGGCAAGATTCGCGGTATGTATATCATGGGTGAAAACCCGGCCATGTCCGATCCCAACCTGAACCATGCCCGCGCGGCGCTGGCGGCACTCGATCACCTGGTGGTACAGGATATGTTCCTGACCGAGACCACGGCTTTTGCCGATGTGGTTTTACCCGCCTCCGGCTGGGCTGAAAAGGACGGTACCGTTTCAAATACCGATCGACGGGTACAACTGGGCAAGGCTGCGGTTCCATTGCCGGGTGAAACCAGGCAGGACTTGTGGATTATTCGCGATTTAGGCAAAGGCCTCGGTCTCGACTGGAATTACACGCATGTATCCGAGGTTTATGAGGAAATGCGCGGCGCGATGCCAAGCATTACCGGTATCACCTGGGAGCGCCTGGTAGAAAATAGTTCAGTCACTTACCCCTGTAAGGATGCTGACGATCCTGGCCAGAGCGTCGTCTTCGTCGAGGATTTCCCGACGCCGAATGGCAGGGCCAGGCTGGTGGCGGCTAAATCGATTCCTGCCGATGAGCAACCTGATGATGAATATCCGTTGATATTGATGACTGGCCGCCAGTTGGAACACTGGCACACGGGTTCAATGACCCGTCGAACCGAGGTACTGGATGCGCTTGAGCCGGTGCCGGTAGTGTACGTCAGCCGGGAGGATTTACAGGCTATTGGCCTGGAGGCCGGTGGTGAGATAGTCGCCAGCTCGAGACGTGGTGAATTACGCGCCTTCGCACGTACCGATTTGGCAATGAAGCCAGGTGAAGTTTTTATCCCGTTTTGTTATCACGAAGC
>JAPUFZ010000188.1 GCA_027293245.1 Gammaproteobacteria bacterium | reverse complement strand
CCTTCAGCTGACTCTAGTTAATGCTTTTTTTATTTTTAACCGACTGCTAGCCCGCATTTCTCACCAGGGGGCGGGATGGCGGTTCCCGGCTCCTGCCTACACCGCATTCGTGCTTCCTTGCACATCATCGCGCAGGGCTTTGAATCCACAAGGGATTTTCTGAAGGAGCGGAATAACAGTGCGTATTGCCGACTGAAGAAAATACCTTGTGGATTCAAAGAACAAGCGAGGGCCCGTCATCCTGGTGAGAAATGCGGGCTAATGCGCCTCATGCCAGTTATTACCGACACCCGCATCGACTTCAAGCGCTACCGATAAATCCGCAGCAGAAGTCATTAAGCGACTGATCTCATCGCTCGAGCGTTCAACATCCGCCTGGTCTATTTCAAATACCAGTTCGTCGTGTACCTGCATTATCATTTTTGTCTGGCCACCGTCTTCGATTAGCCAGCGATGTACCTTGATCATGGCACGCTTGATGATATCGGCTGCAGTGCCCTGCATCGGCGCATTAATTGCTATGCGTTCGGCAGCCTGACGCTGCACCGCGTTACGGGCATTGATATCAGGCAGATGCAATCGGCGACCGAATACCGTTTCGACATAGCCCTGCTCGCGCGCCAGCGCTTTGGTATCTTCCATGTAACGGCGTACGCCAGGGTAACGCTCGAAGTAGGTATCGACATACTGCTGTGCCTCCTTGCGGCCGATGTTCAATTGCTTGCCCAGCCCAAATGCCGACATACCGTATATCAGACCAAAATTAATCGCTTTCGCCGCCCGCCGCTGATTGTCACTGACCTGCTCGAGCTCGCAACCAAATACTTCGGCTGCGGTGGCACGGTGTACATCAAGCCCCTGTTCAAAGGCCCGCAGCAGGGATTCATCGGCCGACAGGTGCGCCATGATACGAAGTTCAATCTGCGAGTAATCGAGTGCCATAATTTTTTTCCCCGGGGGCGCAATAAAGGCTTCACGGATTCGCCGCCCCTGCGCTGTACGGATTGGAATGTTTTGCAGGTTCGGGTTGGTTGACGAGAGCCGTCCGGTAGAAGCAATTGCCTGTTGATACGAAGTGTGTACACGACCGGTACGCAAATCGATTTCATTGGGTAGTTTGTCGATATAGGTCGTTTTCAGCTTATACAGCGACCGATGTTCGAGTATAAGTGCCGGAATCTGGTAATCCTGTGCCAACTCCTCGAGTACATCTTCAGCCGTCGATGGCTGGCCCGTTGGGGTTTTGCGTAAAATGGGCAATTGCAGTTTGTCAAACAGTATTGCCTGGATTTGCTTGGGTGAACTCAGGTTGAAAACCTCTCCCGCCAGTTCGTATACCGAGGTTTCTATGCCACCGAGCTGGCGGTCGATTTCAACCCCCTGGCTTGCCAGCATGGATGGGTCGATTAGCACGCCATTTTGTTCGAGTTTGATCAATACTTCCACCAACGGCATCTCTATTTCCTGATAAACGCCTTTGAGACATTCGTCCTCCTGCAAACGGGCGTTCAGACAATCGTATAACTGTAGTGTGATATCAGCATCTTCAGCAGCATAATCGGTGGCTTCTGCAAGCTCGATCTGGTCGAAAGTTTTCTGTTTTACGCCCTTACCGGCAATATCTTCAAAATGGATGGTATCGTGATCGAGGTAAAATTTCGCCAGAGCATCCATATTGTGCCGGCTCGCTGTCGAATTCAGTACGTATGACTGCAACATGGTATCGTGCGTTATACCTTGCAACTGTATTCCTTCGCCAATGAAAATATGGGCATCGTATTTGATATTCTGGCCAATCTTGCCGATTGCCGGGTTTTCCAGAACCGGTTTTAATGCCGCCAGCACCCTGGGCTTGTCGAGTTGCCTGGGTGACCCGTGGTAGTCGTGGCCAAGCGGTATATAACAGGCCTGTCCGGGTTCGATGCAGAGCGATATGCCGACCAGCCTGGCGAGCATATAGTCGATGCTGGTGGTTTCCGTATCGATCGCAAACTGACTCGCCTGTTCCAGCCTTTGTAACCAGGAATCAAACGCCTCCTGGGTGAGTACGCATTCATATTCGACATGTGTTTGCCTATCAACTGACTGTGCCGTGTTAGCCGGCTGCGCACCGAGTTCATCGAGCCAGCGTTTTAAACCGAATTCCTGATACAACGCAGCGAGTGCGCCGGTGTCCGCTTCGCCCTGCACCAGTTCCTCAATTTCGACCCCGGTATCACAATCAAGCTTAATGGTAGCGAGCTTGTATGACATGGGCAGAAAATCGAGCGAATCTCGCAGGTTTTCTCCAACCTTGCCTTTTATTTCAGCCGCATGGTCCATCACTGCCTGCAGGCTGCCATAGTCTGCGAGCCACTTGCTCGCGGTCTTGGGCCCGACTTTCGGCACCCCGGGAATATTGTCTGAGGTATCCCCCATCAATGCCAGGTAATCGATGATCTGATCCGGCCGCACCTGAAATTTTTCTGGTACCGCCGCCTCGGTCATGAGCTGATTATTCATCGTATTAATCAAACGAACATTGGCATTAACCAGCTGTGCCATGTCCTTGTCGCCAGTCGAAATCAGCACATCGAATCCCTGATTGGTCGCTTCAACACTAAATGTGCCAATCACGTCGTCGGCCTCAACAGCGTCTATGACGATCAGCGGCAGTCCGAGCGCTTTAATGATTTGGTGTAAGGGCTCGATTTGTACCCGCAGGTCATCCGGCATCGGCGGGCGGGTGGCCTTGTATTCGGGGTAGATATCGTTGCGAAAGGTTTTGCCCTTGGCATCGAATAC